>CAZWRD010000011.1:451-21071 GCA_964636105.1 uncultured Bacteroides sp. | reverse complement strand
TCTGGAATATGCACAGGCTCTGGTTTTGGAGTTTCTTTATGCTGTTTAGGCTCAGTTTTAAAACTCTTGTCTGAAAATCCAGCCATATTTTTTATGCTGATTTCAGGCATATCATCCTCTTCGTCATGATTTTTCTTTTTCTCAAGGTCATCAATTGATAATGAATGACGATTGGTGATTTCCAGTCCGATTTTAGTTGCAACCTCTTTTACTTTTTTTTCTGATTGAAATTCTTTTACCAGAAGTGCATACATGGTATCCGAAATTTTGGTATTCGGATTGTTTTCAATTTTGTGGCCTTTCTTCAAAAGAAATTCAACAACAGTAGATATTCCTATGTTAAATTCTTTTGCAGCTTTGCTCAATCGGATGTTTTTTAATTCTTCTGCCATCTGTTTTTTTAATTTTATTCCTTGATATTGCAGTTTATAATTTTAAATACTTATCTTTTAACTTCTATAGTTTATTCAAATTCTGATCTCAAGATTCTGACTACTTCCAAAATGGTTTCTTCTTCCAAATCTGTACGATTAACTAGTTCTTCGGTGCTCAAATCTAACACACTACGTGCAGAATCGCAACCTATATTCTTTAATTCATCAATAATCCATTGATCGATTTCGTCAGAAAATTCTTGCAAATCAACATCTTCTACATAAGAATCTGTATCTCTATAAACATCAATTTCGAAACCAGTTAAACGACCAGCTAAACGAATATTATATCCACCTTTACCAATCGCCAATGAAACTTGATCGGGTTTCATAAATACATCTGCACGTTTGGTTTTATCGTCAATTTTTATTGAAGAAATTTTTGCAGGACTTAAAGCTCTGGTTATATAAAGTTCTGGATTATTTGTAAAGTTCACTACATCAATGTTTTCATTTCTAAGTTCACGTACAATTCCATGAATTCTGCTTCCTTTCATACCTACACAAGCTCCTACAGGATCTATGCGGTCATCATAAGATTCAACTGCAATTTTTGCTTTTTCACCAGGAACTCTTACAATATTTTTAATTGTAATCAATCCATCATATACTTCAGGAACTTCAGCTTCAAATAGTCTTTCTAGAAATACTGGTGAGGTTCTTGACAAAATGATATAGGGTGTATTATTCCTCAATTCTACTTGAATTACAACGGCTTTTATAGAATCACCTTTTCTATAAAAATCTGAAGGAATTTGTTCCGATTTTGGCAAAATTAATTCAATGTTCTCGTCATCAAGTACCATAATTTCTTTTTTCCATACCTGATATACTTCGCCTGTAACTATTTCGCCTACTTTTTCTTTATATTTCTTATAAATATTGTTTTTTTCGTATTCCTGAATTTTGGAAACCAAATTTTGACGAATTGCAAGAATTTCGCGTCTGCCAAAATCTTTCATTTTTATTTCTTCAGAAACCTCTTCACCAATTTCAAAATCAGGCTCTATCTTAATGGCTTCAGAATATTCAATCTCACGATTATCATCTTCAGAAAAACCATCAGCAACTATAACGCGATTGCGCCAAATTTCCAAATCGCCTTTGTCGATATTTACAATGATGTCGTAATTGTCGTCAGATTCATATTTTTTTATCAACATGCTTCTGAAAACATCTTCTAAAATACGCATCATGGTTTCACGATCAATATTTTTAAATTCTTTAAATTCCGAAAAGCTTTCTACTAAATTAATATTTTCCATTTTAATTTTTTTTTAAAATGTTACTTCAGTTTATTTGAATGATATTACAACTTTTGTTTCTTTAATTTCCTTAAATTCAATATTTTTTATCAAATCTTCTTCAATTTCAGATTTCTTTTTCTTTTTAGATACTGGCAATTCAATTTGAAAAAAATCTTCCTCAACGGCTTTTAAAATACCTTTGATTTTAGTGCCATTAGAAAGTTTTGTTTCTATTTCTTTCCCAATATTTTTTAAATATTGACGCTTTACTCTTAAACCTAAATCTAAACCAGCTGATGAAATATCCAATTCAAAATCTTCTGTTTCACGGTCAAGATTTGATTCGATATGACGACTTAATGATACACAATCACTTATCGTAACACCATGATCTCCATCAATATATACAATAATTTGATTGGTAGTGCTTACGCTGAATTCAACCAAAAACTTGTCGGTTCCAACAAGATTTTCTTCTATCAAATCTGCAATTCTCTGCTTACTTATCATATTATTTTTTAATAAAAGAGGGGACAACTGCCCCCTCAAAATCTCTTTCCCTGCTGATGTTCATACATTAATAACTAATTATCAACATCAATTTTCAGACTGCAAAGATATTAAAAATCTTTCAATTATGAATATTTTTTTGAAAAAATCTTACATTTAAACCCTTTTTTAACTGATAAGCTTTTAAATTAAACTACAAAAACATCACATACAACTCATTATCAAATGAATAGTGCTAATAAATATTTTGCAACAAATCAATTTAATTAGTATTTTTTTATATTGTTTTTCGATTAACACATAAATAAAATATTGTTTATCTTTGTATAACAAATTTTAATATATCATACTATGAAAAATTTTTTACTTTTTACCCTATTGTTAGGTTTTATGAGCACTTTTGCTCAAAATGGTGGTTTTGTAAAACAAAATGTGCCCGATTTAAGTATAGGAAGAACCGATATAAAAGGAGCATTATTACCTGATGGTTCTTTTATTGTATTTGGAGGTCATACTCCTGGATTTCAGCGTTCAAACACGGCAGAACGTTGGAAAGAAGGTGATACTTCTTGGTCAGTATTTACGATGAATGATTATAGAGATTATAGTGCTATTGTAAAATTAGACAGCACCCACTTTTTTCTAGCTGGTGGTATGGCTTCTGGAAGTGGAATTGGCCAAATTGCTTCAACAGAAGTATATAACGCAACAAATAACACATTTACATCAAAAGCCAATATGCAAATTCCAAGAACTTGGTTCAGAGGGGCAAAACTGACAAATAATAAATTGCTTTTTGTAGGCAATTGGTATCATGATGCATTTAATGCTGAGATTTACAATCCTATAACCGATTCTTTTGAGCTTACACAATATGTAGTTCATCCAAGAGCTTGTCCTTATGTGATTCCTAGAAGCAATAACGGAGCTGTAGTTATGGGTGGAGTTGGCACAACAGGTGGCGATATTGAATCAATTGAGATTTTTGATTATGCTACAAAATCATTCTCATTGTTTAAAAATCATTTGTTTACTAACGATTCTGGTTGGATTTATAATACAATGTTTCCAAGTGGGACTTATTTTCCGGAAGATCATTCACTTAATGGTAAATTTTATTTTTCTGCTTATAAACCATTAACACCATCGGGATATCAATATATGATATTTTCGCTAGATCCTGATTCAATGATAATTAAACCTATTATTACAAATACTAATTTATTAAAATTTGATCAATCAAATGGCGACTCAATTAATTTTGGACTTAATACAAATTTCTTTCTAGATAAATCTTTGAAAAGAATATACTTTTGGGCAATTAATACGAATCAAACATCATCAGGCAATATTGCAATGTCGCTATATACTTATGATATGAATGCAGATTATATTTACAAACCTAATGGTTCTGTAATGTTTAATTACAATCCTGTTTCGGGTGGAGGATGCGTTTTGCCAAACGGTAAATTATTAATTACAGGGGGCACAATTTCTAGTAATTTTGATGCACATCCATATTGCTTTATTGCAAATCCTGATAACATTACAGGAATTAACGAAACGGTTTCAAATCCTGATTTTCTGAACATTTACCCAAATCCAGTTTCAGATGTTATGAATCTAACTTATAATGGAAATTCAAAAGGACAAAGTGAGGTGAATATATTTGATATAAGTGGTAAAAAAGTACTTTCATATAATATTAATCTCAATACAGGAATAAATAATGTTTATTTGGATGCATCAAAATTATCTAAAGGTATTTATATTTTGCAATTAAAAAGTTGTGGAAAAACAACTTACCGAAAATTTATAAAATAATATCTTTCAACAAATTATTTAAAAGACCATATGAAACCTATGGTCTTTTTTTATTTTAAATCGGTTTAGTAATTACTTTTATTTTTTTGATTGCTTAAAAAAATGTAGGTTTGCATTAAAAATAATATTTATGGCAAATAAAAATCAAACTTACAGCAAATCGGAATATATTTTTTCCATTTCATTAATTGGTGTTCTTTTCTTTCTATTTGGATTTGTAACGTGGCTTAATGGAGCATTAATTCCTTTTTTGAAAACAGCCTGCGAACTCAATGATATTGCAGCTTACTTGGTAACTTTTGCTTTTTATATTTCTTATTTTGTTATGGCTATTCCATCCTCTAAAATATTGGAACGCATTGGTTTTCGTAACGGTATGACTTTAGGACTAGCAGTGATGGCTTTAGGTGCTTTGATTTTTATACCAGCTGCATTAAATCGTTCTTACTTTTTGTTTTTAAATGGTTTGTTTATATTAGGTTCTGGCTTGGCACTGCTTCAAACGGCAGTAAATCCGTATGTTACCATTATCGGCCCTATTGAAAGTGCAGCTAAAAGAATCAGTATTATGGGTATTTGCAACAAAATTGCAGGCGTGTTAGCACCTATATTATTGGCTTCCATTTTATTAAAAGATGCAGAACACATTAAAGAAACATTGGCAAGCACACTTGACTTAAGTCAAAAAGCTACTTTGTTAGACGAACTTGCAAACAGATTAATAATGCCATATTTGTATATGGCGGGATTTTTAGCTGCATTGGCATTTATGATACGATTTGCAAATTTGCCAGAGATTAATCCAGAAGAAAACGAAACCAATCATAAAGGAAATAACCATAAATCTATTTTTAGTTATCCACACTTAATTTTAGGTGTTATTGCATTGTTTTTCTACGTTGGTGTTGAGGTAATTGCAGGTGATACCATTATTCGTTATGGCGAATCATTGGGAGTAGCAATGGCTTCTGCTAAGTATTTCACATCATTAATGTTGATATTTATGGTAATTGGATATTTCTTCGGCGTAGCTTTTATTCCAAAATTAATTTCACAACAAAAAGCATTGGCAATTTGTGCAATTTTAGGAATACTTCTCACTTTAGCAGCTATTTTTGTTTCATCTACTTCATTTTTAGAAATCCCTTTTATTGATTTACTAACTTTCGAATCAATTACTCTAACCATTCCTTATACTGTTCTTTTTATAGCAATGTTAGGTTTGGCTAATTCATTGGTTTGGCCTGCAATATGGCCATTGGCATTAGATGGTGTTGGAAAATATACTAAAATAGGATCTGCTTTATTAATTATGGCAATAGCAGGTGGAGCAACCCTCCCTTTAATTTATGGTTGGCTATCCGAAGTATTAGAAAGTACACAACAAGCTTATTGGATAGCAATACCATGTTATCTAATAATTCTTTATTTTGCAATTTGGGGACATAAAAAGAAATAATGAATCAGTTTTTTTCTTATTTTTACATTCAGAAAATTTAATACTTACAATCATGAATTATATCAATCAATACATTGAAGAACACAAAGAAAGGTTTTTAGAAGAGCTTTTCGGATTAATCAGAATTCCATCAATCAGTTCGTTATCGGAGAATAAACCCGATATGTTAAAAGCAGCAGAGTATTGGAAAAATAGTATTTTACAAGCGGGTGCTGATAGGGTTGAAATTATACCAACTGATGGAAATCCTGTTGTTTATGGAGAAAAAATAATTGACAAAAATTTACCAACGGTTTTGGTTTATGGTCATTATGATGTAATGCCCGTTGATCCTTTAGAATTATGGAAAACACCTCCTTTTGATCCGCAAATTATTGATGGTAAAATAGTTGCACGTGGAGCTGATGACGACAAAGGACAAGCTTTTATGCATGCCAAAGCTTTTGAATTAATGATTAAAACCAATACATTACCTTGCAATGTAAAATTTATGATTGAAGGTGAAGAAGAAATTGGTTCTCCTAATCTACCTGAGTTTTGCAAAAAACACAAAGAAATGCTTAAAGCTGATGTTATTTTGGTTTCCGATACAGGAATGATTGCTCAGGATATTCCATCAATTACTACAGGCTTAAGAGGTTTGAGCTATATGGAAGTAGAAGTTACAGGTCCAAATCGCGATTTACACTCAGGTATATTTGGCGGAGCTGTTGCCAATCCTGCAAATATTCTGGCAAAAATGGTTGCTAGCTTACATGATGAAAATAATCATATCACTATCCCAGGATTTTATGATGATGTATTGGAAATCAGCTTAGAAGAAAGAGCCGAAATGGCCAAGGCTCCATTTAATCTCGAAAATTATAAAAAAGCTTTGGATATTAAGAGTGAATGGGGAGAAAATGGATTTTCAACAACAGAAAGAACTGGAATTCGTCCAACATTGGATATCAATGGAATATGGAGTGGTTATATAGGTGAAGGTGCCAAAACAGTTTTACCATCAAAAGCAACTGCAAAAATATCAATGCGTTTGGTTCCCAATCAAAGTAATGATAAAATAAGTGCCTTATTCCAAAAACATTTTGAAACAATTGCTCCAGAATATGCAAAAGTTAAAGTTACAGCACTTCATGGTGGCGAACCTTATGTTTCTCCTATTGATATGCCTGCTTATAAAGCAGCAGAAATGGCCTATACTGAAACCTTTGGCAAAAAACCAGTTCCAACACGAAGTGGAGGAAGTATTCCTGTAATTGCTGATTTTGAAAAAATACTAGGCATAAAATCTATTTTAATGGGATTTGGTTTAGAGTCAGATGCGATTCACTCACCAAATGAAAATTATCCTTTATTTAATTTTTATAAAGGGATAGAAACCATTCCTTATTTTTATAAATATTATGCTGAATTACTAAATAAGTAAGAAATATTTTTCTTGGCACTTTTTTTTATTAGTAACACTTTATCAAATACATATGATTGTACAAAAAATAATTACTTGTTTTTTTTGTTAAAAAATCAACTTTTATTAAGGAAAAGTGTTACTTTTACATATTATTTAACTAAAATTTTTAAACGATGAAGAGAATATCTATTTTGTTTGCAATTATTATTGCATTAGGAATGAGCAAAGTAAACGCTCAAGCTTTTGACGGAAAAGGAAGTTTTATGATTGGACCAACAGTAGGTCTTTCATGGGGTGCTGCTTTCGGTGTAACAGCTGATTATGGTTTAACAGAAAATTGGAGTGTTGGTGGTGATGTAATGTACACATCATATTCTTCAATAGGAACCGATTTTACTTTAATTGGTGTTTTAGCAGCAGCTTCATACCATTTTGATTTTCTTGGTAAAGAGTGGGATCCATACTTAAAAGGGGGGTTAGGTTACATGAACTGGAGCGTTAGTGGCTTTGGTGCTGCTCCTTCTGCTTTTGGAATTATGGGACAAGCTGGTGTTAGATATTACATTAAAGACAATTTAGCTTTAAGAGCTTCATTGGGTGCTCCTTACTACATTGGAGTTGGGGTTGATTTCAAATTATAATTTAAAATCTTATCAATAAAAAGCCTTTTCAAATTGAAAAGGCTTTTTTTATGTTTATTTTTTTATCTTTATAAAATTAATTTTCTACAATAATATTTTTGTAAACATCTAATAATGAATGTAAATAATAAACATTATTTGACCATTTGGTTTCAAAACGGAAAAGTATATATGATAAATCAGGATTTACTACCGTTTAAATTTGAAATTTTTGAAGCGAACACTTATCAAGAAAGTTGTTTTGCAATAAAAAATATGATTGTAAGGGGAGCTGGTGCAATTGGTGCTGCTGCTGGTTTTGCAATGTCTCAGGCTTTTATGCAAAGTAATGGTAATCTCGAATTTGTACAATCAGCAAAATCCGAAATTGAAGCTACTCGCCCCACTGCAAGAAATTTGTTTTTTGCAACCGATAGAGTTTATCAAGCAGGTTTGGTTTCAATTGAAAATGCAGAAAAAGAAGCACAACAAATTGCATTAGAAGATATTGATGCCGGTAAAATGATAGGATTTTATGGCAATGAAATTATTAAAGAAGGGATGCAGATTCTGACACATTGCAATGCTGGCTGGTTAGGTTTTGTAGATTATGGAAGTGCTTTATCTCCAATATATCATGCAAAAAATGAAGGTAAAAATCTTTTTGTTTATGCTGACGAAACCCGCCCAAGAGGTCAGGGAGCCAGACTTACTGCCTGGGAACTCCAAAATGAAAAAATTCCACATTTAATTGTACCTGACAATGCTGGGGCTTTTCTGATGTCGAAAGGAAAAATTGATATGATTATAACCGGTGCCGACAGAATTGCAGCAAATGGTGATGCTGCCAATAAAATAGGTACCTTTGAAAAAGCAATTATTGCAAAAACCTTTGGAATTCCATTTTATATTGCTGCTCCAACTTCTACATTTGATATTAATTGTAATAAAGGTGAAGATATTGTTATTGAAGAACGTTCCGAAGACGAAATTTTATATCAAACAGGCATAAATGAAAAAGGAGAACTCTCCAGAATTTTGGTTTGCTCACCAGGTAGTAAAGCATATAATCCAGCCTTTGATGTTACTCCAGCATCATATATTACAGGTTTTATTACAGAAAAAGGAATTATAAAACCATGCCCAGAAGCAATAAAAAATTTATTATCATGATTTTAGAAAAAGAAAAAAAAGAAGTTGCTTTCTTTATGAGAAGGTTGTACGAAAAAGGATTAACCACATGTTCTGGAGGGAATGTTAGTCAAATAATTGAATCTGTAATTGTTATAACGCCTTCGCAAATTGACAAAGCTTACATAGAAGCTAATCAAATAGCTGAAATTGATATTAATGGAAATAATCTTTCGCCCCATCTGAAACCCAGTATGGAAACAGCTATGCATATTGAAGTTTATAAAGCTCGCCCTGATGTTAAAGCAATTGTTCATGCACACCCAATTACTGCAACGGCTTTTGCAACAACAAATAAAGAGATTAATTGCAGATTAACAGGTGAAACCAGAGCTATTATAGGAATTCCTGCAAATGCTCCATATGCACTTATGGGTACTCAAACTTTGGCACAAAAAGTAGCTGAAACAGCAAGAACAGGTGCAAATGTAATTCTGATGGAAAATCACGGTATTATTTGTTTTGGTGAAAATTTACTAATGGCTTTCGACAGACTCGAAGTATTGGAAGCAGCTGCTAAGGCAACATTAATAACTCATTTGCTGGGAGATAAAAAAGAAATCCCACAACAAGATTTAAGTGAAATTGATAAATTATTTTCTTAAAAATTAATTTTTAAAAAGGGAAAAATGAAAATTGCAGTAATCGGATTTGGAGCAGCAGCTATAGGCTTTATTGAACGCATTAAAAATGAAGCACACGAAATAGTTGTTTTTGAAAAAAGTAAAGATATTTATTCTTCAAGTATTTCAGGTATCAGAGCAGATGGAAAACTTTTTGTTTCATCTGAAATGGGTGGCGAAATGTATATTGATATGGCATTACAGAAGAAATTAGTTGATTTCTATATTGCTAATACTGAAGACAATCATGTAGAAACAGGAAAATCATTTTCTAACAGTGATTATTACAAAAAATTCTACGAAAAAGGTTTTATGCCCATTACTTCCGACTTTTACCATATTGGTACCGACCAATTGAAAATGGTTTTATACAATATTTATGAAGATTTTAAATCGCATAAAAATGTTGAATTCAGATTTGAGCAAAATGTTGAAAATGTTATTATTAAAGATGAAAAAATATTTATAAATGGGCATAATGAAGCCTTTGATAAAGTGGTAGTTGCAGTTGGAAGAAGCGGACATAAACTGGTAAGCAGCATTTTAAAAGATCACCCGGAAATGATTTTGGATAACACCAAAGTTGACTTAGGAATACGTTACGAAGTACCTGATCATGTGGTAGATGACTTAAATAAAGAGATGTATGAGTTTAAAGTAAAATACAAAAGCAAAACCGGCTATATGGTTCGTACATTTTGCAATAATCCTTCAGGTTTTGTGGTAACAGAGAATTATGATGATTTTGTGACAGTTAATGGTCATGCCAAAATGAAAGAGAAAAGCAAAAACACCAATTTTGCAATTCTTGTAACTATACAGCTTACTGAACCATTCAATGATCCAATGGGTTATGGCTCGCATATTGCCAAGCTTTCCAATTTGTTGGCAGGAAAAGGCAAAGTTATTCTACAAACCTATGACCATTTCAAAAACTCAAAACGGACAAAAAATTTATATCGGGTTCAACCTACTTTGCACAATTGCAAATACATACTTGGAGATGTTAATTTGGCTTTTCCACGCAGAATTATCGAAAGTATCGTTGATTTTATAGAGAATTTGGAAAAAGTAATTCCTGGAATTGCCTCACCTGATAATTTGGTGTATGCACCAGAAATTAAGTTTTATTCTAACCTGATTGATAATTCAAAGCTTGATAATCTGAAAGTTATTGGTGATTGTTCAGGTCAAACCCGTTCGATAATTTATGCTACCGCTCATGGTTATCTGATGGCTGAATCTTTTTTGGAAAAATAAATTATTTTAGAATGAAGAGATTATTTTTAAATAACCAATTTATATTATTAGTTTTAGCAATTTTTGTAGCTTCATGCTCACCAAAAATAATTGAGAAAACACAAGATACATTGAATGTTTCAATAGATAGTTCCATTAATGTATCATCAAAACAAAGCAGAGTAATTAGTGATAGCCTCACTATAATTGAAAATAAAACTGCAAAAATTCTTGAGAAGCAAAAGTTACATTTAAATGAGGTCAGAGATAGTGTTTTCGATGAAAATATTCATACCGTGTTACTTCACAAAACGGGTTGGATTTTTTCACTACCTATAATTGGCTTAAATTCTGAAGAAACTTTAAGTCTTTCTTTCGATGATTTTGATCAGGATATTAAGAAATTCAAATATTCTATTCAGATTTGTGATGCCGATTGGCAGGTTTTAAATATGCAAACGTTTCAGTATATAGATGGTTTTAATGAAGATTATATAAATAATTATAAACTGTCGTTCAATACTATACAAAAGTACAATCATTATAATTTGGTTTTTCCTAACCAAAACATGAAAATAAAAAAATCTGGAAATTACATAATTAAAATTTATACTGACGATATTTTACAACCATTTATCATTAAACGTTTTATGGTAATGGAAAACATTGTAAATATAAAGTCGGGTATAAAAGATGCCACACTGTTAAATGAAAAGCGTTTCCGTCAAGAAGTTGATTTTAGTTTAATGACCAATAATATAATTATAGAAAACCCATCACGTAATCTTTTTGTAAGAATATTTCAGAATATGCGTCCTGATAATGCGATAGTTGATTTAAAACCACGATTGGTAAAAGGCAATGAGCTGGATTATAATTATGATGAGGAAAATGTATTTAATGGGGGGAATGAATTTCGTAATTTTGACATTAAAAGTCTGAAATACAATTCGGAACGAATAAATAATATCAGTTATGAAAATGGAACAAATCAGGTTTATCTGCATTATGATTTACCCAGACCTTTTAAAGTTTACAAAACTGAAGATGATATTAATGGTAAATTTGCTATAAAATCAGATTATACCAAAGATTATGATATTGAGGCAGATTATACCTGGGTTCATTTTTTGTTGCCTTACGATATTCCTAGCCTTGAAGGAAATATATATGTTTATGGAGCATTTACCAATTGGAAGTTAAGTGAAGAAACCCGAATGAAATATAATTACAAATCAAGAGCTTATGAAGCTTCAATTTATGTAAAACAAGGATATTATAATTATCAGTATGTTATAAAAAGAGCAAGTCAAAGTTTTGTGGATGAAACTTTTATAGAAGGAAATCATGCCGAAACAGAAAATGACTATTTTATTTTTGTTTACTATCGCCAGCCAGGAGAACAATATGACAGATTGATTGGATTTCAACAAATTAACTCAATAAACAACAGACAATAATGCAACTATACTCAATAGAAACCGGAAATGCAAAATTTGATGGAGGAGCAGTATTTGGAGTAGTTCCAAAAGTGATGTGGCAAAAATTATATCCCGCAGATGAAAACAATCTGATTAACTCTTCTATACGCTGTTTACTAATTGTTGACGATAATAAAAAAATACTTATTGATTCTGGTATCGGCGACAAACAAGATGAAAAATTTTTGAAAAATTTTCATTTGAATGGCAATGACACTCTGATTCAATCGCTTAATAAATATGGTTTTGAAACTGACGAAATTACAGATATTATATTAACCCATTTACATTTCGATCATTGTGGAGGAATTACAAAATGGAATTCAGATAAAACGGGTTTTGAATTGGTTTTTAAAAATGCAAATATTCATGTAAGTAAAGGACAGTGGCTATGGGCAAACAATCCAAATAAAAGAGAAACTGCATCTTTTCTGCCAGAAAATCTTCAATCAATTTCTGAAAGTGGTAAACTATATTTAATTGAAAATGAAGGATTACTTTTCCCAAATATTGATATTCGGTTTTTCAACGGACATACAGAAAATCAAATAATACCATTTATCAATTATAATGGTAAAACCATAGTTTATTCAGGTGATTTTTTGGCATCAGCGGCTCATATTCCATTGCCATATATACCTAGTTATGATATCAGACCGTTAATAAGTATGCAGGAAAAAGAAAAATTCTACAATGAAGCCATTGATAATAATTATATTATATTTTTCGAACATGATTTTTATACTGAATGCTGCACATTAAAGCATACCGAAAAGGGAGTAAGAATAAATAAATCTTTTAAATTAATAGAACTTACTAATACGGAATAATTATTTTTAAAAAAAATCATCCACAAAATAAATATAATTATTCTTTAGAAAGGCAAATCATCAGTTTGCTCTCCTGTTAAAGGGATGGCATCAACATATGAAGGTATTTGATCCTCAGCATTATTGTGTTGAACAGTAGTTTCCTTTTTTACCATCCAAGCACGAGCTTCAGTAAACCATTTTCCATTAAACTCTTTACTTTCTACGTCAAATGAAACGTTAACCTTTTCGCCAATAACAGCTTCTAGCTTGTTGATTTTGTCGCCCCATAGCGTAAAACAAACTTTTTTAGGATATTGAGCATCTGTTTCGATAACAAAATCTTGTTTTTTCCATTGCCCGTTTTTGCTTTCGCCAGAAACTATTGGATTTATAAGAATAATTCTTCCGTTTAATTCCATGATTTATATGATATTATGATGTAAGTATTTTAAATAATAAGTTCGACAAAGATATAAATAATTATTCAGAATTTTATTTGAACTAATGGGTTCTGTAATCAAAATCAATTTATTTCAAATTGATCCCAATCTAAACCTACAGTAAATTTATTTCTGAAATCTTTGATTAAATTTGCCGAAATGCTTTGAACTATAGTTTCTTCCATATAAGCTGATGCTTGTTGAAGTATATTACCCAAAGGATCAATTATCATTGAATCGCCCGAATGTGGCGTTCCGAAACCATCATTACCGATTCGGTTTACACCTACAACATAGGCTTGATTTTCAATAGCTCTAGCTCTTAGAAGTGTTTGCCAAATATATGAACGACTGGCGGGCCAATTGGCAACATTAATTAACAAATCATACTCATACTCACCATTTTTGAATGTATTGCGGCTCCAAACCGGAAAACGCAAATCGTAACAAATATTCAGATTTATTTTCCAGCCTTTCAGTTCAACAATTGTTCTCATATTACCTCCATCAAATATTTTAAATTCATCACTCATTCTGAAAAGATGGCGTTTGTCGTAAAAAGAATAATTACCATCTGGCTGCATCCATATCAAACGATTGTAAAATTTGCTATTTTCGCTAATTAACATGCTTCCTGCAATAATACAATTACAAGCAGACGCTTTGTTTTTCATCCAGTTGAATGTAACTCCATTTATGTTTTCGGCACAAATTGACGGATTAATCGAGAAAGCAGTATTGAACATTTCTGGTAACAATATCAAATCTGGTTTCTCTTTAATTTCTGCTATTTTCTTATCAAAAGCAGCTAAATTTAGTGATGGGTTTTCCCAAATCAGGTCGCTTTGTATAAAAGCTATTTTTAAATCTTCCATTAATTATTTTATTTAATGACAGTTACAACTTTTAGAAAAATGTATTAACGTATTAGGCAACAAATTTGCAATGGCTTGTTGTTTTTCTTCATTAATCAAGACAACTCTTAAATCCAGATCTTTTAAGTTATCTTTCAAATTAGCAATTTCCTTCGGAAAAACATCAATTACATTACTCCACAAATCTAGTTTTTCTAGATTTATCAAATTGCCAATTTCTGGCGGTAATGTATAAATATAATTATTATTAGCAACAATTTCAGTAAGATTAGTCAAATTACCAATACTTGAGGGAAAATTACATAAATTATTTCTCGATACATCCAGCTTTTGTAAATTATTTAAGTTTCCGATTTTGGGTGAAATTTGTTCAATTTTGTTTTTAGCAAGTTTAAGCTCTTGTAAGTTGTACAAAGAGAATAAAGTATCTGGCAATTCTCTCAGTTTTTGTTTACTCAAATCAAGTCGATAAGCCTTTTCTGGATTTCTGATAGCTTCTGCAATTGATGTAATCACAGGTTCTTGTTGCAATTGTCTATCGGAAAGCAACTGAGCTGATGCCGATAGTTGTATAAAAATAAATGCAATAATTGTAAATTTTTTCATTTTATTTTAAAATTTCCATAGATGATATTTTGTCTTTTTGTAATTGAATAACCAATTCATCCAATCCATTAAAACGCTGTTCATCACGTATTTTGTCAACAAAAAGCACTTTTATATATTGTCCGTAAATATCTTTATTAAAACCAAAAATATGTGCTTCAATAGATAATTTGTTGATATTTAACGTAGGGCGAATGCCGATATTGAGCATTCCTTTGTAAGTTACATTTTGATATTCAATTAGGATGGCATATACACCAATAGACGGAATTAGTTTGAAATCATTATCCAGATCGATATTTGCAGTTGGAAAGCCTATTTTTTGTCCAATCTGATTGCCCATTACAACTTTACCAGAAAGTTGATATTGATAACCCAAAAGCTGATTAGCCAATTTAATTTCACCTTTGTCAAGAGCTTCTCTTATTTTTGTTGAACTAACTGCATTATTTCCAATAAATTTCACATCTGATTGGATAATGTCAAAATTATATTCTTTACTTAATTTAAAAAGCTCATCGAAATTATTGTTTTCTTTATTTCCGAAACGATTATCGTATCCAATTATTAATATTTTGATTTTTAATATATCAACCAAAATATTTTTTACAAAATCGGCTGTAGTTTGCTGCGAAAATTCACGGGTAAAAGGAAGAAAAACCAAATGGTCAACACCCATACTTTCAATCAGATTAATCTTTTCTTGATATGAATTAATGAATTTGAGTTTGTAAGCATCATGCTGCAAAACCATTCGTGGATGAGTATCAAAAGATATTGCAACTGATTCACCACCAATATCTTTAGCTGCATTTGTCAGTTTTTCAAAAATCTGCTTATGTCCCAAATGCACACCATCAAACATGCCAATGCTTGCAACTGGATTCTTAATGTTTGAAATATCTTTTAACTTATGATATATTTTCAAAATTTTTAATTATTTATAATTGCAAAGATAATGAAATATAAAAGATAGATTTGAACATATAAAAAAATCAGATTTGAAAAAAGTATAAGAATATTAAATGGATTTTTGTTAAATCTTTATATTTCACATAATCAAACACATATAATTTTAATTCTAAAAAATTGTTAATCTTAAAAATGGCAGAAGAAATACAAAATTTCAGCAAAATGCAGAATTAAAAATATTTAAACAAAAATGAAAAAAGCTTGTTTATCTGGAAACAAAATCATTTTTTAACAAAATTCAACAAAAAAACATAAAAATATCTGCTGCAATTGTATCATTTGTAATAAATAAATAGTATTTTCGCAGTTGAAATTTTAATAAAGTATTTTTATAAAAAATTCTGATATGTCAGTAAAAAGTATAGGCAAAATCTCACAAATAATTGGTGCGGTTATTGATGTTTCTTTCGAAAAAGAAAGTCATATTCCGAATATTTACGATGCTTTGGAAATCACGAAGGATGATGGAGAAGTAATAGTGCTTGAATGTCAACAAGACATTGGAGAGAATACAGTACGAACCATTGCAATGGATTCAACGGATGGATTACGTCGGGGAATGGAAGTACATGCAACCGGAATTCCAATATCAATGCCAGTTGGTGAAGCAATCAACGGTCGCTTATTCAATGTAATAGGAAAAGCTATTGATGGTATAGGTGATGTAAGTAAGCAAAATACATATGCAATTCACAGAGATCCACCTACTTTTGAGAATTTATCAACTTCAAAAGAAATACTTTATACAGGTATTAAAGTAATTGACCTTATTGAACCCTATTCAAAAGGCGGTAAAATTGGTTTATTTGGCGGAGCTGGTGTTGGCAAAACGGTTATTATTCAGGAGTTAATCAACAATGTTGCAAAAAAATACAGTGGATTTTCTGTTTTCGCTGGAGTTGGAGAACGTACCCGCGAAGGAAACGATTTATTGCGAGAAATGATTGAATCAGGTTTAGTTAATTATGGTGATGAATTTAAAGAAAGCATGGAAAAAGGCAGCTGGGATTTATCAAAGGTTAATCTTGAAGAGATGAAATCCAGCTTATTAACTATGGTTTTCGGACAAATGAATGAACCACCAGGAGCACGTGCACGTGTTGCATTATCAGGTTTAACACTGGCTGAATATTTCCGAGATGGAGATGAAGAGTCAGGAGGAAGAGATATTTTGTTTTTTATCGATAATATTTTCCGTTTTACACAAGCAGGTTCTGAAGTATCAGCACTTTTAGGTCGTATGCCTTCTGCTGTAGGTTATCAGCCTACTTTAGCTACCGAAATGGGTATTATGCAGGAAAGAATTACCTCAACAAAAAGAGGTTCAATTACATCAGTACAAGCAGTTTATGTACCTGCTGATGATTTAACTGACCCTGCTCCAGCAACTACATTTGCTCACTTAGATGCTACTACCGTTTTAGACCGTAAAATTGCCGAGTTAGGTATTTATCCTGCTGTAAATCCATTGGAATCAACATCTCGTATTTTAACGCCAGATGTAATTGGAGATGAACATTATAACTGTGCACAACGTGTTAAAGAAATATTGCAACGTTATAAAGAATTACAGGATATTATTGCCATCTTAGGTATGGATGAACTTTCTGAAGATGACAAACTGGTTGTTCACCGTGCTCGTCGTGTTCAACGTTTCTTATCTCAGCCATTCCATGTAGCCGAACAATTTACAGGCTTAAAAGGGGTATTTGTTTCTATTGAAGATACAATTAAAGGTTTCAATATGATTATGGATGGCGAAGTGGATGAATATCCAGAAGCAGCATTTAATTTAGTTGGAACTATTGATGAAGCAATCGAAAAAGGGAAGAAAATAATTGCAGAAGCTGCTTCTAACTAATCAAAGTTTATCAAGTTCAAAATTCATAAAGTTTATTGAATGAATATAGAAATCATAACACCGGACGAAACCATTTTTACAGGAAAAGCTAAATTGGCTCAATTCCCTGGAATAGATGGATCTTTTGAAATACTTAATAATCATGCACCTATGATTTCAGTTCTGAAAATGGGAAAAATCAAGATTCAGGACGATAATAATCAAACTCAGTTTTTTGAAGTGAAAGGTGGGGTAGTTGAAGTATTGAAAAATAAAATTCTGGTTTTAGCCGAATAAAATTTATAAAATGAGAACTTCGGTTCTCATTTTTTTTAATAAATAACATGGAAACAAAACAAAAAATCTGTCCTTCATGTAAAAAAGAATTTGAATGTTTACACAGCAAAGATTGCTGGTGTATGAAATATACAATAAATGACGAAAACAGAGCCTATATTTCATTACATTATAATGATTGTTTGTGTGAAAATTGTTTAAGCAAATTTGCAGAATTTCAATTAAAACAGGAATAAACCAATTTATAAAAGCAGAATAAAGACCTAATAAATTATTTTTGGTAAATTCAACTAAAATATCTAAATTTGCAAACTCTTTACAAGGTATCGTGGCCGAGAGGCTAGGCACCGGTCTGCAAAACCGGCTACAGCGGTTCGAATCCGCTCGATACCTCAAGATTAAAGCCGTTTTCAAATACTTGGGAACGGCTTTTTACGTTAAATAATTTTATTTATATTTGTATCATCTTTTTCTTAAATATATTCGCATGAACGAAAATAGTATTAAAAGTAAATATTTGCCTCTTTTTCTTTCAATAGCCATTGTTATTGGGGTTTTTATTGGAATATTAATATCAGGAAATAAGCAATTTGCATTTAAAACAAAAACCTACGATAAAATAAATGATGTAATTAATTTTGTTATGCAAGATTATGTTGACACCATATCTCGAGACAAATTACAAGAAAAGGCTATATCAGGTATGCTAGAAAGTCTTGATCCTCATTCAGTTTATATTCCTGCCGAAGATTTTAATGATGCCAACGACCCATTGATGGGAAATTTTGAAGGAATTGGTGTTCAGTTTAGAATTCAGAATGATAGCATCATGGTAATCAATACCATTTCGGGAGGTCCATCTGAAAAGGTTGGTTTATTTGCTGGCGACAGAATTATTAATATTGATGGGAAAAACGTAGCAAAAATCGGAATTAAAGATACTGATGTTATTAAGAAATTAAAAGGTAAAAAAGGGAGCATAGTTAAAGTAGGTATTTACAGAAGAGGTGTAAATAAAATGCTTAGCTTTGATATTGTTCGAGATGTTATCCCAACATATAGCATCGATATTTCTTATATGGTTGATAATAACATTGGTTATATTAAATTAAGTAAGTTTTCGGCAACTACTAGCAATGAATTTCAAGAGGCACTTACTCAATTGAAAGGCAATGGGATGAAAAAATTAATACTCGATTTGCGTGGAAATGGCGGTGGGTTTTTGAATTCTGCAATTGATGTAGCGGATCAATTTTTAGCTACCCATAAAATAATTGTTTATACCGAAGGGAAAAATCGTCCCAAACAAGTTGCCAGTGCTACTTCTGAAGGTTTATTTGAAAATGAACCAATAATTATATTGATTGATGAATTTTCTGCTTCAGCAAGTGAAATAATTGCAGGAGCAATTCAGGACAACGACAGAGGCTTAATTATTGGAAGGCGCTCATTCGGTAAAGGTTTGGTGCAAGAACCTTTTAATCTTTCGGATGGTTCATCGGTACGACTTACTGTTGCTAGATACCATACTCCAACTGGTAGATGCATTCAAAAATCATATAATCATGGACTTAGTGAATATATGAACGATTTGAATGAAAGATATTTGAATGGTGAGTTTGAAAAACCTGATACAACCAAATTTGCTGATTCATTAAAATATAAAACGCCAAAGGGTAAAATAGTTTACGGTGGTGGTGGAATTATGCCTGATATATATATATCCATGCATGCTGATAAAAATCTTGAATATTATAACCAACTAATAAACAAAGGTTTAATTTATCAATTTGCTTTCGAATATACTGATAGAAATCGCAAATTATTATCTGTTTATAAAAATGTAAGTGATTTTAATTCAAAATTTATAGTGAATGGTCAAATTTATAATGAATTTATAAATTATGCAACCACAAATGGCGTAAGTAAGGAAACTAAAGGATTTACTGAGTCTCAAGAGAAAATTAAAATACTTATAAAAGCATTTATTGCACGAAATATATTAGACGATAAAGGTTTTTATCCTATTTATTTAAAGACAGATAATGCATTTTTAAGAGCAGTAGAAGAAATGAAAAAAGCTAAATAGTGAACCAATTTTGACATTAGGTGTTTATTAGACAATAAAAAAATTGTAAAACTTTTTAAATTAAAAAAAATGGCTTTTGAATTACCAAAATTAGCTTATGCATTAGATGCTTTAGAACCACATATTTCGAAACAAACACTTGAATTTCACTATGGAAAGCATCATCAAGCTTATGTAAATAACTTAAACAATTTGGTACCAGGTACTGAATTTGAGAATGCGAGTCTTGAAGAAATTGTTATGAAAGCAAATGGTGGAATTTTCAACAATGGTGCACAAGTTTGGAATCATACTTTTTACTGGAATTGTCTTAAACCTAACGGAGGTGGAGTTCCTGAGGGAAAATTAGCTGATGCAATCAATGCCGCTTTTGGTTCTTTTGATGAATTTAAACAGAAATTTTCGGCAGCTGCTGCTACTTTATTTGGCTCAGGTTGGGCTTGGTTAGTAAAAAATGCGGATGGCTCATTAGCAATTGTTCAGGAAAGTAATGCTGGCAATCCACTAAGAAGCGGACTTACACCATTATTAACCTGCGATGTATGGGAACATGCTTATTATATTGATCAACAGAATAAACGCCCTGATTATATTGCATCATTCTGGAATTTAGTTGACTGGGATGCAGTAAGCAGTCGTTTGTAATTATAACT
>CAZWRD010000011.1:0-441 GCA_964636105.1 uncultured Bacteroides sp. | reverse complement strand
AAAAAGCCGGCTTTATAACTAAAGTCGGCTTTTTATATTATATAGCTGATTTATTTGCCATTAAGTGAAATTTTTTATCAATATTACACTCAATTAATACAAACTGAATGGGCAAATGTTTTGATTTATGAAAAGCATTTTCATTTAATACTTTGGCGAAAATAGAAAAAATTTAGTTTACTATTAAGAATTTAGCTTCATTTTATTCTATAAACTAATAAGTTATAACAAAATCCTGATTGTTTGCAAAGCATGAGCACTTATTTGAATATCAACAGAACGATTACCGAGCATTATTTTAATGTTTTTCATTTCGGGCTTCATATTTAAAATTACCACTGCAATAGAACCGTCAGGATTCTGAGCAGCAGTCATCATTAATGAAGGGTCGGAGTTTTCAAAGCCAATACGAACAGCTCCCGGCCTGATATATTTACTGAA
>CAZWRD010000010.1:0-42302 GCA_964636105.1 uncultured Bacteroides sp. | reverse complement strand
AGTTTTCCATTGTAGGGGTTTCAAGAGGTTGATAGCCATATAATTGAAAAACAGAACGTATGCTGTCAAAAATATAATTACGTCGAATCATTTCGTTAGGACCGAAATCTCGCATTCCTCTTGGTATTGAAGGTTTTTGTGCTGCCATTTATGATGAATATTATTATATATTAATACAAATATCATAAAATTAAATATTTATGATATTTAATTTAGTAAGATATTTAAATGCAAATTTAAGTTAAATTTCTGAAATTTTCAGGTTCAACTTTTTAAGGATAGTTTCGATATAGGCTTTACAATCTCTATCTCCTTCTTTTGGAGCCCATTTTGCAAAATTTTTATCATTTTCGGGATTATAGGGACCATCTTTACATTCATAAGAAACAGAACCTTTTTCTAGGGATATAATTGAATGCCAAGTTTTCTCAGGAATCTCAACTGCAATGTTACCAGTTTTGGAATCTAAAATAATATAATCGAGTATTTCGCCATTGTCATCAAATTCAATAACAGCCATTTTACCCTTTAAAACAAAAAAGACTTCTCGTTTATCAGGATTTTCATGTTTATGTGGTTGAATGTAAGAGTATGGTTCTATGGCATTTATCAATCGTTGTAAGGGGTCTGATTCTATTTTGTGGAAATTGTAATTTTTCCTTTTTCTTTCAGAATTTTGAGCAAGTTCCGAAATTCTATCAATTAATTGATTATCAATTTTTATCATTTCTAATCTTTTTGAATTAAAACAACAGCATATGCTGAAACTCCTTCTTCTCTTCCTTCAAATCCAAGTTTTTCTGTTGTGGTTGCTTTTATTGAAATGTCTTCAGTATCTATTTCCATTACTTTTGCAAGTGTTTTTTGCATTTCTGGTATGAAAGCTGCAATTTTTGGTTTTTGCAAGCATATGGTTGAATCAATATTAGAAATACTAAATCCTTTGGTTTTGATTAATTCTACTGTTCTTCTTAATAAAATTTTGCTATCAATTCCCTTATATTCTTCCGATTTGTCTGAGAAATGAAATCCAATATCTCTTAAATTTGCTGCACCTAACAAGGCATCGCATATTGCGTGAATTAAAACATCTGCATCCGAATGTCCTACAGCACCTTTATAATGAGCGATTTCGATGCCCCCCAGCCAGAAAGCATAGCCTTCTTTCATTTGGTGAACATCGAAACCGAATCCAATTTTTATTTTCATCTGTTTTCTTTACTATTAATTTATTTGTACAGATGAACTCGCCATAAAATTTCCCCCAAGTATTTGATTTTATCTCGTGGCTCGTTTCATTTTATTTTACTGTCCCATTTTGATTTTTAAAAGCATCAAAATCAAATGTTAATGTAAATCTTAATGTGTTTTGTAGTGGATTGCGTTGTTCTGTTGGTATCAGATAAGCAAAATCTAATCCAAATACATTGTATTTTAAACCAGCACCTAATGTAAAGTACTGTCTGTTACCTTTATACATGCTTTCGTGAAAATATCCCGCTCTAATTGCAAATTGATTATCATACCAATATTCTGCACCAATTGAGTAAGTTATTTCTCTTAATTCTTCTTCAAATCCACCTGGAGCATCTCCAAACGATTGGAATAAACCAGAAACAATACCTACATTTGGATCTTTTCCTGATAAGATAATTTTTTTATTATCTGGTCCAAATAATGGGTTTCCCAAAGTATCAATATCATAAATAGGAGGTGTTGGGACTAATAACTTATTGAAATCTAGTAGTATTGAAAGTTTGTTAAAGTCGTCGATATTTAATGTTAGGGCGGTGCCTAATCTTAAATTTGTTGGAATAAAATCTCTTTCAGTTGTTTCTGTATATGATATTTTTGCACCTAAATTTGATATGTTTGCTCCAAAAGCAAGTGTACCTTTTAAGTTTTGATCAAATCGAACTGGCCTTTGATAATAGAAAGCAACATCTGCTGCAACTGATTGACCTGCATGTGTTTCTTGTCCTCCGCTTGTTGATTGTCCTTGAGTTAAGTTAGAATTTATATACCTAGCAGCAATTGCTCCTGAAAAATGATCAGATAATTTGCGTGAATAAGTTAAGTCAAAGGCAAATTCACTGGGTCTGTAGTTGCCTAATGAATTTCCAACAACATCAGTAAAAGTAATATCTCCTAATGAAAAATACAATAAAGAACCTGCAATAGCACTCTGTTTGTCAAGTTTTTTGTAACCAGATACATAGGCAAGATTTATGTCGTTTACCAATTCTCTTAACCATGGGCTATATGAAATAGAAAATCCCATATCTTTTTCAATAAATGCATATTTTGCAGGATTCCAATGCATAGAATGTGCGTCTGGTGAAGATGCAACTCCTGCATCACCCATTGCTCCAGCTCTTGCATCTGGGGCTATCATCAAAAATGGAACAGCTGTGGTTATTACTCGTCCACCTTTTTGACCTAGCAATTCATCTCGTGTGTGATTATTCTGAGAAAAAACATTTATCGAAAATAATACGATTATAAGCGCTAAGCCTGATTTTCCAAAAATTAATTTCATCTGTCTGTTTTATTAATTATTTAATTTAACAACTGGAACACACCATATCAGATATATCAATTCTGACTTTATTTATTGTGGTTCGTATTCTCTGTTTTTTTATTTTTATAAATTTTTTTCAAAAATGATATTCAAAATATTACAATTCCTTTTTGTATCCGAATATTTTTTTGATGCTTTTTATTTAATTATTTGTTTTTCTATGATTTACTATAATGTTTTAATTATGAGTAATTAAAAAAACTTTATTCTTCATTTCTTTTAAAAATGAGTGCAAATATAACGAAATATTTTTAAATATATTGTTTAACGTAAAAATACTAATTTGTTTGTTTTAACAACTTGATCTCCATTTTGTTTTGTAACAATAAGTCTATAAACATATAAACCTTTACTTATATCTGCCCCAGAATCTGAGGTGCCATTCCATGTTATTGGGTCAGTTTTATAACCTCCTGATAAAATTTTATTTGAAAGTGTTTTTACCAATTTGCCTTCTATGTCAAATATTTGTATTTGCACATCTAATTCTGTATCAGCTTGATTATGTTCAAAAACAAAATTTGTTGATGTATTAAACGGATTAGGATAATTCAAAAGGTTATTTATAACCAATTGTGTTGATTTTGAAACAATAAATTCAGTATAACCTTCTGCTGAATTATTAAAAACATCCCAAACTTTTACTTTTATGCTATGTAATCCTTCACTAAGATTAAAGAAAGGATAATAAACACTTCCTTGGTTAAATTTATCAATATCAGATACATAATAGTCGTTCAGGATAATAGGTTTAGTTTCATTTCCATCAAAATACGCTACAATATCATGTCCTATGCCATTCCCTACTGTGTTTATGCCATTTATATCACTAATTTTTGCCAATAAAATTGGATTTTCATCTGTCATCCCTCTGAAAATAAAATTAGTATCATTCATAAATAGTTTTATTTGAGGTCCGGTTTCGTCTGGTGTTATTGAGGAATTAAAACTCCCTACAATTAATTTGTCATAAAAACCATTTGCATCACTGGTGTCATTTTTAGCATAATAACTTATTTTTCCATAGCCATAATAATATGCAATATCTTTTGGTACAACAAATGAAAATTCAAAATCTCCGTTTACAATACTTGCTTTACCTTTATATAATATAGCTTTTGGAAGTTCGAAATTTGTTTGACTTGAACCGGGGTCGTTTGCCAAAGTTTTGATTATCATTGGTTTGTCGTAAATAGTTGGGTATAGTATCCCGTTGTAATTCAATTTGTTTTGATTTTCATCAGTAATTATACCTTTTATTGTTACTGTTGACATTGCTTGTATTGTATCGTTGTTTCCATCAATATTTTTACCATTAATCGAAGTAGTAACAACATTATATCTTGGATATGCAAGTCGCAATGCCGGATCGCCCAATAATACAAAATTTCTGATTGCATAATTGTTGCCTGCATCGTTTTTAGAAATTCTCATCAAATCACCTAAAGTTGGATATTTTCCGTTCTTTTTTTGAAATACATTATTGAAAAAGCTATTGTTTAAAACCATATTTGGAGCTTGATATGCTAATCTAGAGGTTGTAAGCAATGCTATTCCTCCGCCATTAGAATTTAAAAATACCAATTCACCAGCTGAAGTCAGATTTGGATCGTCGTATCTACTAAACTCACAGGTTGCAGTAAAAAATAGAGGCATATTATTTTTATTTTCCCATTTTAAAATATCTGAGATTTGTAATACTCTTTCATGTGCCCAGCCTAATTCACCGCCGTGTCCAATATAATTAACCACTAATGCGCCTTTTTCAACTCTTTGATTAATTGCATCTGTAGCATCAGGATATCTTTGTCCGCCTGCATTAGAAATCTGTGGGTAGGAGTCAAAATATACTTTATCTACATTTATAGCTTTGTTTGTATTTTTTAATTTATAATAAATGCTTTCAGTATCAGTTAAATAAACGTTTCCATCTTCATCATCTGCTACAAAACAAATTGCATTTCGCCAATCTGCATAATTTGAAATAATGGTGTTTGTATTTTTTGCCAAATCATTAAAGCTTCCATATCTTAGAATTTTATCAACAGCAATTTTCCCTTCAGTAGTGGTTCTTACCGGAAATCTTCCAATTCCGATATCTAAACTTTCATATGAATTGGTTCCGCTTTCGTTATTGTCTAAAAACCCAAAAAAATCATCTGTAGAGTAGGATGTAGAACCATCAAAGGACATATCTGATTCATAGGTAACTATCAAATTGCTGTTGTTTTGAATTCTGTTTTTGAAATCATAAGATGCATCTCCAAAAAGCAAAAGGTATTTTGGCATATTGCTTGAATCTGTAGCTCTGTTATAAAACATTCTCATAAAATTTCTAATCGCCATTGGATCTTGTAAGCCTGTCGAAAATTCATTGTAAATCATATCAGGAGTTACAACTTTTACTTTGAGATTATTGCTTTGTTCATGAAATTGAGCAAGGCGTTGGGCATCAACTATAAATAATGGATTTGCAACGATAATATAATCTTGTTGAGCTAATCCGTGTAGATTCTGATTTTGTACAATTCCTGCATATTCAGCTTTCAAAAAGCCAGACTCGTCATAGGCAATAAATTCTCTTAAAGTATCTGTACTTATTTTAAACGACAAGCTAAAATCTGTACTTTTTAAATCTACGAAGCGAGCATTCATTGGATTAGTTACATCTAAAACGGTGATGGTATTTGGCGAATTGCTAAAATTAAATTCAGCTATATTTCCTGAACCAAATCCTTGGGTTGTTCTAAATGACATTTGATTTCCTGAAAATTGTAGTTTCCTAAAGGCGTTAACTTCGAGATAGTTTAACCAACCATTTGAGGATGAAGCTGGATGATTGTAATTGATATTCAAATTTACAGGACTATTTATATTGCTAAGTGTGAAGTAATCAATTTTATTCAAAGCTAGATTTCCTGAATAGCTTGGATTTAATATTGGAAATTCTATTGTTTTCGTATTTCCATTTAGGTTTAAAATAAAATTACTACTTACCGGAGATGTAGCCAAAAGACTGTATTTTAATACAAAATTAGAATCTGGAATTAGATTTGGAAAATTAAAAGGGTAATTATAATTATAAATCAAACTATTGTATTTTTCGCCAACCCAGATTTTCCCTGATTTAGCTAGGTTTTCTAGCTCTTTGTGATAATAAGCATAATCAATAAATGAGTTAATTTGAATATTAGCTATGCCTGTAGGTTCATTTTGTTTCGATATTCTTTTTTTTATGCCAATTCCTGCTTCAGTTGTAAGAAAATAATAAGTTTGATCGGCATAATAATTTATTTGATGTTCGTATAAACCTTTGGTAGAATTGTATTTCCAAACAACTGGTGATTGACCGTAAAAAAGGATATAATCATTTTGATCAAAAAAACCATTGTTGTTTAGGTCTTTTACAATAATTGATAATTCATTCAAATCATCATACTTTGTCAAATTATTGGCTTCTGGAAGCATCCCCGCAGGATTTCCAAAAATTGAAATCTGATTAATTGCTAAATTATTCGTATTTATCCCCAAAGTTAAAAAATCACTATAGGTAATCTTATATATTCCTGTTTGTTTTACAGCTAATTTTATCCATTTTCCCGAAGCCAATACTGAATTAGATGCAAATGTAAAAGATTTTTCATTAGAACTTCTTGTTTTTGTTGAGGGTTTTAGTTGATAGGAAAATGTAAGTAATTTCTCAATTTTATTGTTTTGTGGATTTAATCTAAATGGATTTATTCTTATTATTGCAATCGGTTTTTTCTTTTCAAAGCTAATTAATACTTCAGTTTCGATTTCATTATTATTAAAATTTGAACTATTTATTAAATTTAGTTCATCTTGGTTTAATTCTTCAAATTTTAAATCAGATAAATCTAAATCAAATTCATAGTTTGAATTCAGAATTTCTTTTTTGATAATATATATAGGTGTATTTGAGTAGAAATTTTCAAAAATTCCATCTTCAAGTGTTAGAAATCTGCGGGTTGAAGAATCATTCGCAATTTCTGTTTTTAATCCTGTCCAGTTTAATTTTACATGTTTTTTTGTTTCTTGAGCTTGATTAATAGCTATTTGAATAAAAAAAACAATTAAAGTTGATGCAAAATATTTTTTCACAGATGTTATGTTTAAATTAATAGGGTTATAACTCAAAAATATTGAAAATATTGTATAGCGTAATAAAAAACATAAAAATTTATTTTTTTAAATAATATTAATATTTTCTTGTTTTTTCAAATTAAAAAATTAAATATGAGTATTTTAGATGATTTATTAAACAAATAAATTAGAGGATTTGTTTCAAATAATGTAACATTTTAAAATTTTTAATGTATAATCTACAGTTTATGCATTTTAAATGTATGGAATTAACAGACAACGAATTACTAAAGAATAAAAATTAACATATTCGTAAAAAAAAAATTATTGTAATCGGTTTTTTTTTTGTAATATTGTAATCAAAAAAAATTACACATGGCAAAGATTTCGTCTTTCAAGGTAAACAGACTGATTTTCATTATATTAACTACGGTTTTTATAGGTAAATCTGGCTTCGCTCAAGACCCACAATTTTCGCAATTCTATGCAAATCCACTTTATCTTAATCCGGCTTTTGCAGGTTCGGCTGTTTGCCCTAGGCTTATTATGAATTATCGAAATCAATGGCCTTCAATTACAGGTACTTTTGTTACCTATAGCGCCTCATACGACCAACATATCGACAAAATTTCTGGAGGTATAGGTCTATTAGTTACTTCTGATCGACAAGGTGAAGGAACCGTGTCAACTAATTCATTTAGTGGTATTTATTCTTACAGATTAGAAGTTACACGTACTTTTTCAATAAAAGCTGCTTTACAAGCTACTTATGTAGATAAACGCCTTGCTTGGGAGAAATTAACATTTGGAGACCAGATAGATCCTCGTAATGGCTTTGTAAACAATACACACGAACCAAAACCTGGAAGTACAAGCAAAGGTTATTTAGATTTTTCAACAGGAATTATTGGTTATACAGAGAATTTTTATACAGGTGTTGCAGTTAGTCACTTAACTGAGCCAGAAGAAGGTTTTATTACATTACACAAAATGCCTTTGAAAATTACTGCACATGCAGGTGCTATTATTGACTTGCAAAAACGAAAGAGTAGAACCAGAGGTTTAAATGACTTAACGATTTCTCCAAATATTTTGTTTATGAAACAAAGAGATTTCAATCAATTAAATTATGGATTTTATGTAAATTGGTATCCATTTGTAAGCGGTTTATGGTTCCGTCAGAATTTTACTAATTCCGATGCAATGCTTTTTTTGGTTGGTTTACAACAAAATGGATTTAAAATTGGTTATAGTTACGATTTAACTGTTTCTAAATTGACAAATATGACTGGAGGAGCACACGAAATTTCATTCGCATTGCAATTCCAATGTCCACCAAAAAGAAAGAAAGTTAGAACAATAAATTGCCCTTCTTTTTAGTTATATATAAATTAAATCACAAAAAATTACAAATTAATAAATATGATTAAGTTCAATAAAAACATTATCAACAAATTAAGCGTAATTGCGATTGCTGCTTTTTTGATTTCTTCATGTAGTAAACCAGAACAATCATCTACTACAGGTTGGGATTATAACAATCCTGAAAATGGTGGCTTTGAAGTAGCTCCATTTGAAGAACAAGAAACTGGTCCTGGTCTTGTATTTATAGAAGGTGGTACTTTTATAATGGGAAAAACCGAACAGGATGTAATGTATGATTGGAACAATGTTCCCAGAAAAGTTACAGTTCGTTCTTTTTATATGGATGAAACTGAGGTTAAAAATCTTGATTATCAAGAGTATTTATATTGGTTAGGACGTGTTTATGGAACCGATTATCCTGAAGTTGTTCGTAAAGCTCAGCCTGATGATAACGTGTGGCGTGATAAATTATCGTATAATGAGCCTTTGGTAGAAAATTATTTCAATCATCCTGCTTATCGCGATTATCCTGTTGTAGGAGTTACTTGGTTGCAAGCTAATGACTATTGTGCATGGAGAACCAACCGTGTTAATGAAAATATTTTAATTCAAATGGGTGTTTTGGATATGGATCCTGATCAAACCAATGAAAATAATTTTAATACAGATGCTTATTTAGCTGGTCAATACGAAGGTTTGGTACAACAAGATCTTGAGGATTTAAATCCTTCAGGTGCTGGTACACGTAAAGTAAACAAACGCGATGGTATTTTATTGCCAAATTATCGTTTACCAACCGAAGCTGAGTGGGAATTTGCTGCTTTAGGATTAGTTGGAAATACAATGTATGAAAGAGTTATAGAAAGAAGAATTTATCCATGGAATGGTCATATTACTCGTACAGACGATAAAAAGGCTTATGGCGAAATGGTTGCCAATTTCAAAAGAGGTAAAGGTGATTATATGGGTGTAGCTGGTAATTTAAATGATGGTGCTGATGTAACTGCTCCTGTTTATGCTTATTGGCCAAATGATTATGGTTTATATAACATGGCAGGTAATGTAAGTGAATGGGTTATGGATGTTTATCGTCCAATGTCAACTGAAGATATGACAGATTTTAATCCTTTTAGAGGCAACGTTTACAAAAAGAAAAAAGTTGATTCTGATGGTTTGATTCAAGAAAAAGACAGTTTAGGTAGAATTGTTTATGAAGATGTAACTGTAGAAGAGAATGTTACCAGACGTAATTATCGTAAATCTAATAATATTAATTATATTGATGGTGATTATTCATCAGTTTTATCTTCTGGTGGTGATTGGTTAACAGAACCTGAAGACAAAAATACGTCTAAATTGATGTATGAGTATGGTGCTGCTTCTATGATTAATGATGAAACCAGAGTTTATAAAGGTGGTTCATGGAAAGATAAAGCTTATTTCTTAAGTCCTGGTGCTAGAAGATTCTTGGAACAAGATCAAGCTAATGATAATATTGGTTTTAGATGTGCGATGACCAGAGTTGGTTCTCCATTTCAAGCCAGATAAATTTTAATGTCTATTTGAATTAGCCCTGTTTACTATTAAGTAAATGGGGCTTTTTTTTAAAAAAGTATAAAAAATGACAATTAGCGAAATATACGATATTTATAAACGTTTTCCTTCAATTTCAACTGATACCCGAAATATTGTGAAAAATTCAATGTTTTTTGCATTGAAAGGAGATAATTTTAATGGGAATTTATTTGCAGATAAAGCCATTGAAAATGGGGCTGCTTATGTTGTGATTGATGAAATATCTTACATTAAGGATGAACGTTATATTCTGGTTGACAGTGTTTTGGAGTGTTTACAACAACTAGCAGTTTTTCATCGTAATACATTGAATATTCCAATAATTGGAATTACAGGAACTAATGGAAAAACCACTACAAAAGAATTAATAAACGCTGTTTTATCAACTAAGTATAAAACTTTGGCTACCAAAGGGAATTTGAATAATCATATTGGCGTTCCTTTAACAATCCTTTCAATTTCTGATATTTATGAAGTAGCAGTTATTGAAATGGGTGCCAATCATATTGGTGAAATTGGCGAATTATGTAAAATATCAAAACCTGATTATGGGATTATAACCAATATTGGGAAAGCTCATTTAGAGGGTTTTGGTGGAATTGATGGCGTTATTAAAACTAAGAATGATTTGTATCTTGCTGTTAAACAAAATAATGGGAAAGTATTTGTAAATTCAGATAATAAATTGTTGATGGACTTATCTGAAAACATCGATAGAATTTGTTTCGGAACAAGTATTTCAAATTATTGTTTTGCTAAGATTTTAAAAAGTACTGGTTTGTTAAATCTTGAATATGGATTTAAAAGTAAATATATTGCTGAAATACAAACAAATTTAGTTGGAGATTATAATTTCGAGAATGTATTAGCAGCAATTACAATTGGTATTTATTTTAATATAGATACAGCAAAAATAAAATATGCTTTAGAAAACTATTTACCTGGAAATAGTCGTTCGCAAATTCTTAATAAAGAGAATAATACAGTAATTTTAGATGCGTATAATGCCAATCCTTCCAGTATGGAAGCTTCTATAAGAAACTTTGCTAACATAGTTGCTGAGAATAAGGTGATTATAATAGGTGATATGTTAGAACTCGGTGATTTTACTTTTTCTGAACATCAATTTATCATAGATCTGATTGAGAAATTAGGATTTGAAAAAGTATTTCTTGTTGGAACTGTTTTTAGTGAAATTTGCACGAATCATAAATTTTTATGTTTTCAAAATTCATTACAAGTAAAAGATTGGATAAAAGATAATCCCATTTTAAATGCTACTATATTGTTAAAGGGCTCAAGAGGAATAAAAATGGAAGTTGTATTAGACGTTTTATAATGGATAAGGTTTATAATGTAATTGGTTTAATGTCAGGAACATCACTTGATGGTTTGGATATTGCCTATTGTCAGTTTTCTAAAAATTCTAAGAATTGGAATTTCAAACTTCTTATTGCAGAAACTCTTCCCTATAATGAAGTGTGGAAGAATAAATTGAAAAATGCAGATAAATTAAATGCGGTTGATTTATTGCTTCTGAATAATGAATTTGGATATTATTTGGGTGAAAAATCTATTGAATTTATTGAAAATCATAATTTGCAAGTTGATTTTATTTCTTCACATGGACATACGGTTTTTCATCAACCTGAAAAAAGACTTACTTACCAAATCGGTAACGGCGATTGTATTTCTGCAGTTAGCAAATTAGCTGTTATTTGCGATTTTCGAACTCACGATGTTGCTTTAGGCGGACAAGGTGCTCCTTTGGTGCCAATTGGTGATAAATTGCTTTTTTCAGAATTTGATTATTGCATTAATTTAGGAGGAATTGCTAATATTTCTTTTGATAATTTTGATAGTATGAGAATTGCTTACGATATCTGTCCTTTTAATATTGTGCTTAATTATTTATCTGGTTTGTTAGGTTACGATTTTGATAATGAAGGAAGAATTGCTGCTAGTGGATTGATAGATAAAGATTTGTTACAAAAGCTAGAAAGTCTTGATTATTATGAGAAGCCTTATCCAAAATCATTGGGAAGAGAATGGATAGAGGCAAATGTTTTGCCATTAATTATAAAATCGGAAATTAGGATTGAAGATAAACTTAAAACATTTTCAGAACATATTGTTTATCAGTTAAGTAAATCAACAATGGCTAATACTTCAAAAAATGTTTTAGTAACTGGTGGTGGTGCTTATAATAACTATATAATCAATAAATTAAGAGAAATATCATCTAATAAAATCGTAGTTCCTGATGAGAATTTAGTTAATTTTAAAGAAGCTTTGATTTTTGCATTTTTAGGAGTTTTGAAATATGAAAGTCAAGTTAATTGTTTACAGTCAGTTACGGGTGCAGAAATTGATAGTTGTGGTGGTAAATTTATTTCTTATTAACAGCTTATTTTATTTTTTTTTAATAATACAAAATGTTTACTTTTGCAATATAATTAATGATTAATTCCTGTTTTTAATTGATAAATGTCATTTGTTTAGAAATTAAGTTTAAATAAATAATTTACTAATAAATATAAATATTAAAAATGAAAAATTTACTGAATTTAAAAGCGTTATTTATTGCTTTGGGTATTTTGATTTTTCCAATGTTAAGCATAGCTCAGGAAGCTATATCAGCTGTTCCTTCAGTAGGAGGAATTAGGTTGGAATTTGTTTTATTTGCATTAACTCTTATAGGCGTTGCCGTATTTCATAATAAAACAATGTATGTTGCATTAACAGGATTAGCTGCAATTTTAATTTTTAAATTTTCATTTGATAGTGGCTTTAATTTAAGTGAACATATTCTAGGAAGTGATCATTTTGAAGGAGAATGGAGAACATTATTAAATTTACTTGGACTATTATTTGGATTTGCAATTTTGGCAAAGCATTTTGAAGAGTCTGGTATTCCTGAGGTTTTGCCTAAGTTTCTTCCAAATGATTGGAAAGGTGGATTAGTTCTTCTGTTTTTAATAATGGTAATTTCTTCTTTCCTTGATAATATTGCCGCAGCTATGATTGGAGGTACTATTGCATTAGTTGTTTTTAAAGGAAAAGTTCATGTGGGTTATTTAGCTGCTATTGTTGCAGCTAGTAATGCTGGTGGAGCTGGAAGTGTTGTTGGTGATACAACTACAACATTAATGTGGATTGATGGCGTAAGTCCGCTGGATGTAACACATGCTTTTGTGGCTTCTATTTTTGCTTTTATCATTTTTGGATATTTTGGTTCAAAACAACAACACAAATTTCAACCCATTGAAGCAAATCCAAATCCAAATGCTAAAATAGATTTTAAAAGAATTTTGATAGTAATTATGATTTTGGTAGGAGCAATTCTGACGAATGCTTTTTTAGATTTCCCAGCATTAGGAGTTTGGATTGCAATTATTTTAGGTGCAATATTTTCAAAAACACCATGGTATGAACTTAAGAATGCATGGCAGGGAACTATCTTTTTAATGTCATTAGTTACTATTGCATCGTTAATGCCTGTAAATGAATTACCTCCGGCTTCTATGTGGACTGCATTTATTTTAGGTTTTGTTTCAGCTGTTTTCGATAATATTCCACTTACAAAGCTTTGTTTAGAACAGGGTGGTTATGATTGGGGTGTTTTGGCATTTTCTGTTGGTTTTGGTGGATCAATGATTTGGTTTGGCTCATCGGCTGGTGTTGCATTATCAAATATGTATCCCGAAGCAAAAAATACAGTGAATTATGTTACAAAAGGTTGGCATGTAGCAGTGGCTTATATTATTAGTTTTTTTATTATGATTGGTATAGTTGGATGGCATCCACATGATCCACATAAAAAAGAAAAAAATGAAGGAACCCAAACAGAAGTCCCATCTGTTCAGACAGAGAATACAACAAATAATTAAATAAAAAAAGCCTGATTATTCAGGCTTTTTTTATAATATATATTTTTAAATTGCGTTATCAGAGAATAAATTGTATTAACAAAATAATGTTCAAAAATTAATCTTATAACTGTATAAACTAAAGTTTTTTAGATTAATTTTATAAACAAAAACAATTAGAAAATGTACGGAATAATTTTGCAAATTTCACAAACTACTACTGATGTGGTAGATACTATTAATCAGATTGCAACTCAGCCAACTGCAGCTAAAACCGAAGAAACTTTATCTATCTTTAATATGGCATTGAAAGGTGGATGGATTATGATTCCTATACTGGTTTTATCAGTTATAGCAATTTATATTTTTGTGGACAGATTTTTGGCTTTAAATAAAGCTTCTAAAGAAGATTTAAATTTCATGAATAATATACGCGATTTTATTCATAACGACAGATTAGATGCAGCATTTGCTTTGTGTAAAAATAATCAAACACCTATTGCCCGAATGATAGAAAAGGGATTATCGAGAATTGGAAAACCTTTAAATGATATCAATGCAGCTATTGAAAATGTAGGAAAGCTTGAAGTTGCAAGACTCGAAAAAAATATTTCGTGGTTAGCAACTGCTGCAGGAGCTGCTCCTATGTTAGGTTTTTTAGGAACTGTAACTGGTATGGTTAAAGCTTTTTATGATATGTCAAAAGCAGGTAATAATATTGATATTCAACTACTTTCAAATGGGATTTACGAAGCAATGGTTACCACTGTTGCAGGTTTAATAGTTGGTATTATTGCTTATATTTGCTATAATGTATTGGTTGCTAGGATTGAAAAGCTAGTTTTTATTCTTGAAGCCAGAGCAACAGAATTTATGGATTTATTACACGAACCAGCTTAATTTTTATATTATGGCTATAACAAGCAGAAATAAAAGAAGTATTGAATTCAGCATGTCATCAATGTCTGATTTGGTTTTTCTTTTGCTCATTTTTTTTATGATTACTTCCACTTTGGTTAGTCCGAATGCGGTGAAACTTCTGTTGCCAAGCAGCTCTAGCAAAACCATGGCGAAACAAAGTGTTACGGTATATATTAATGATCAATATCAGTTTTTTGTTGAAGAAATACCTTCTTCTCAAACCATGCTTCAAAATTCTATTGACAATAGACTTAAAGGTCAAATTGATGCAAGTATCGTATTAAGAGCAGATAAATCTGTTCCGGTTCAATATATTATTAATGTTATTGATGCTGTAAATGCTATTAATAATCAGTATAATACAAAACACAAAGTTATTTTGGCTACTTCACCAAAGGAGGAATAAATGTTGAAGGAAAAAAATCAATTTTATGGTATTATTGGTACAATTTCATTTCATTTGATATTGTTGCTGATGTTTTTTTTATTTGGATTTTCAACTCCACTTCCATTGCCTGAGGAGCAAGGTGTTGAGGTGAATTTAGGAAATTCAGAGGAAGGTATGGGAGTTGTTCAGCCAGAAGAATTAACTGAAAATATTTCAGCTTCAAAACCTGTACCATCTTCAGATAATACCGAAAAAATTTCAACTCAAAATACAGAAGAAGCCATTAAAATAAGTAATAAAAAATCTGACAATAAAGTTGTTACAGAAACCAAACCTACTGAAGAAAAACCTAAAGACAAAATAAATCCCTTGGCTTTGTTTAATACAAATAAATCTGGCAAGAATGGAGGAAGTGAAGGAGAAACTGGAAAACCAGGCGATCAGGGAAATAAATTTGGTAACCCAAACGCCCAAAATCATACTGGAAATCCTGGCGGAGGAGGTGGTCCCTCGTTTTCATTAAAAGGGAGAAATGCCAAAACTTTACCAAAGCCAGATTACAACTCCAACGAACAAGGTACTGTTGTAGTAAAAATTTGGGTTAATAACCAAGGTGAAGTTACAAGAGTTGAAGCAGGTCAAAGAGGTACAACTACATCTGATAGAGGGCTTTGGAAAATGGCTGAAAATGCTGCTTTTCGTTCAAGATTTAGTCCAGATAGCGATGCTCCTGAAGACCAAACTGGTACAATTACTTATAAATTTATCCGCTTGAATTAATCTATTATGAAATTAGGTATAAAATTTGATTCACACAAATTTATATATTTCCTTTGGCTATTTACATTTAATAAATAGAAAAAAATTATAAGCAGATGAAACGAGCCACGACAAAATATTCACACACAGGAGGATGTTTATTTGGCGAGTTCTCCCGAATAATCGGGACAAGCTATCTGACAATTAAATAATTTAAAAAATAAACAGATGAAATATCAGGAAACACTTGATTATATGTTTAGCCAATTGCCAATGTTTCAGCGTATAGGTGGTGCGGCATACAAAGCAAACCTCGACAATACCATAGCAATTCTTAATTTACTCGATAATCCACAAAATAATTTTAAAAGTATTCATATTGCTGGAACTAATGGAAAAGGTTCTGTTTCACATTATTTAGCTGCAATTTTTCAGAGTGCTGGTTATAAATGTGGTTTATATACCTCTCCTCATTTGAAAGATTTCAGAGAACGAATAAAAATTAATGGCGAAATGATTTCGAAAACCAATGTAATTAAGTTTATAGAAACTTATGGCAATGATTTTCAAAGAATTGAACCTTCTTTTTTTGAAATGACTGTTGGTTTGGCATTTAAATATTTTTCTGATGAAAAAGTTGATATTGCTATCGTTGAAACAGGAATGGGAGGGAGGTTAGATTCTACAAATTTAATAACACCCGAATTAAGTATTATCACTAATATTGGGTTTGATCACACACAGTTTTTGGGAGATACTTTAGGCAAAATTGCATTTGAAAAGGCTGGGATTATTAAATCAGAAACTCCAGTAGTTATTGGTGAAAGTCATTTTGAAACAAAATCAATATTTATTGACAAAACGAAAGAAATGAATTCGCAGATTTATTTTGCTGATGATGAATATCAAGTTAATAACTATTCCTATTTTATCTTAAATAATCAGCAGTTTCTTGAAATCATGTTGAATAAAACGGTGAAATCCAAGCCAATAAAATTATGTTCTGAATTATTAGGCCTTTATCAGTTGAAAAATATCAAAACAGTTTTGAAGGCTGTTGATATATTGAAAATGAATGGATTTAAACTTAATCAAAGTAATATTAAAAATGGAGTTGCAAATGTAGTAAGTAATACTGGTTTAATGGGACGTTGGCAAATTCTATCAAAAAATCCTTTAATGGTTTGTGATACAGCTCACAATGAAGACGGAATTAAAGATGTATTAAATCAAATATCCCTTACTCCTCATCAAAAACTTCATTTTGTTTTGGGAATGGTTAATGATAAAGAAATTGATAAAGTTCTGAAAATGCTTCCGATTGAAGCTGAATATTATTTTTGTAAAGCGAATATTCCTAGAGGATTAGATCAAAATATTTTGAAAGAAAAGGCTGAAAGAAATAATTTGAAAGGAGAGTCTTATAATTCTGTTCAAAAAGCAATAAAAGCTGCTCGTAAAACTGCTAATAATGATGATATGATATTCATTGGTGGGAGTACTTTTGTGGTTGCCGAAGTTTGATGAGTTTTTTTTAATTATCAATAAAAAAAGGATATGGTTTTTTATTTAAAAAAATCATATCCTTTTTTGTTGATTATAAGTGAATTATTGTTTTTCAACTAAAGTTTTCAACTCAGTAAGATTTATATTTCCAATTGCCATTTGTTGAAGCTGCCCCATTATCCAATTAACTTCATTTACAATATTATCGCTATATTTGATTTGCGAAAATTTTTCTTTTAGAAATGGAATATGTTTTGCAATTTCATCTTTCTTTAAATGTTTGAATTTGATGCTTATGAGGACAGAATCCATATCCATTTTGGGATGAACATAAATGATTGGCATCATTTTTTTTGCAAGTTGCAAATCAAGTTTATTCTTCAATAGATAACCAAATAAATCGTAAATCATTTCGTAATTAAATTCACGACCTTTTTTGTGATGACCTTCAACAAATTTCATAAAATGGCCGAAGAAAGTACCTACAAATATAGGATTGATTTTTAAATCAATAATTATTTTTTCAATTAGTAAGTATAAATTTTTCTTGAAAATATAAGTATAAGTGTCTTCAGGAATTCCCCAATCTTTCATTTGATTGTAACGAACTATTACTTCGGAAGGGAGCTTTTTGCGAAGTTCTTCTATATAAGATTCTTCCAGAGGAATTGGTTTAGAATCAGTATCAGGATACATACGGTCAGCTCCTGGTAAAACTCTTTCGAAAATGGTAGTTCCATTAGCAAATGATTTACGAGTTTCTTGTGGAACACCCATAAAAGCCATTATACAGCGTTCTTCAATGGTTTCGATTGCTGTTTTTATATCTGATTCGGGTCCCCAAAAAATGATTTGTGCATCATTATTGCTCGAATTAAATAATGCTTTTAAACAACTTAAATCATCATGCGAAATTTGAGCTTCAATTTCCTCAGAATGACTCATGTTTGGAATGTCAATACATGCAATTACTTTCAGTCTTTCACTGATTTCGTTGGCAAACATTTTTCCTGGTTGTGTAAAATAAGATAAAATTCCTCTAAATTCAGGTAAATTAACAGCATAAATTTTCATCTTTGCATTTTTTGCTGCTTTAATTGAATCGCATGGAAATTTAAGTGAATAATAATCAATTTCTTTTGCATTAAGTTTCCAATCTTTCGGATTTTTTACTCTTTCATTCAGCAAATCTTTTATCTGAAGTAATGCCCATTGACGAAAACATTCATTATGCGTAAGTTCTGGTATCCATTTGGTGTGAGCAACTCCTTTGATTTCGATACGGGTACCTCCTTTGCAACTTACATTAACATCCTGACGACCAGCCCCTATTCCAGTCCTTACTTTGTTGGTACTTCTGTTTAGAAAGCGTATATAATTACAAGCTTCCATAACTTCATCAGGGTTAATCATTTCTGGATATGTTACTGTTTCAATTAGTGGCATTCCCAAACGGTCAGTTCTATATATTCGTGTATGTCCAATATCAGATACTTCCCTGCAAGAATCTTCTTCTATACTTAATTGAATTAATCTGACTTTTTTGTTTTTAAGTGGAATTTCTCCTTCAACACCAATAATTGCAGTGCGCTGAAAACCAGTAGGAATACTCCCGTCAAGATATTGTTTGCGAGTGATATGTACTTCGCCAACTATACTTAATTTTGATAAAAGTGAGATTTCGATGGCTCTTTCCAATGCTTGTCTGTTGATTGGAAATGGTGGCGTATCATCAACTTCGTAAGTACAAGTAGTTTCGTTTTTTAAGCGATAAATAATATCTTTTTTTGTTCTGAATTCCATTAATGCAGTTCCGTCATACTCACCTAATTCGCTGAGTGTAGGACGCATATGGCGAACAACTTCTGCATCATATTCATTAGGCTTTTGAAAAACTCCTGCCGGACAATGACAAAATAATTTTTCATCAGTTAATAATTGCTGATGCACTTCCAAACCCGACATGAAACCTATGCTATCATAGGTAGATTGAGTGGCTTCCTTTCTATTAACATAGCCAACCTTTCTTTTTGATTCTTCGTAGTTTTGCTTAGGATCGAATTGATTATTCATTTCTTGCTGTTAAATGTATGAAGTTGCAAAGCTAATAATTTTACGTTTAACTGAAAAACTATTCTCAATATTTATAGAATTAATCTGTGTTTTTTTGTTTATTTAGTACATAATCAGTTGATTTTTGCTCGGTTTTTTTTATTGGTTTTTATTAGAATAATATAGATTTTGGTTTACACTTTTTTAAACAATAGATAATGAAATGATTATATTGTTTTTTGTTTTCTTTATTCATTCTTAAAAAAATAAAAAAAAACAGCATTCTTTCAATAAAATTAGTATTTTTACAAATTAATTTTTTTTTAATATAATATTATAAAATTGGTTTAAATTTAAAGAAATGAAACGCAGCAAAATCTGCTATTATCGTTTGAAATTAATTATAAAATCAGTTAATTATAGTTTCTATCAAAAATAAATAATTTAATATAAACACATTATGACAAAAATTAGACTCTACAGGATTTATGCCGTATTTTTTGCAGTATTTATTACTTTAAATGTGCAATCTCAAATACGAATTAATGAAATTCAATCGGTTAACGGAACTGTTATCTCTGATGAAGATGGAGATTTTGAAGATTGGATTGAAATTGTAAATACAAGTACAACTCAAGATATTAATCTTCAGGATTATTACCTTTCAGATGACAATAATTATCAAAAATGGAAATTTCCATCTTATGTTTTAAAGAAGAAAACGGGTACTGAATATGAACGTATCTTGGTTTTTGCATCAGGAAAAAACAGGACTCAAATGACAGACCATTGGGAGTTATTAGTAAATAGCAATGATATTTGGAATTATTCTGCAAATAAAACAACTCCGGTATCGTCTAATTGGTATCAAGTATTTAATTCTTCTTGGCCCACAGGGTCGGGTGTTTTTGGATATGGTGATAATAATATTACACAACCAGTTGCAACAGGCACTATTTCAATTTTTATACAAAAACAATTTAACATTGTTGATACAAATAAAGTAGATGATTTGGTATTGAGTTGTGATTATGATGATGGTTTTGTAGCTTATATTAATAATGTTGAAATAGCAAGGGATAATATTGTTGGAATACCACCCGCATGGAATGCGCTTGCAACCAATACAACAGATGCAAATTTGACAACTACTACAAATGGCAAACCAAGAAGTTTTATTATCCCCAAAAGCATTTGGAAAACTTTTTTAAAAAATGGTACAAATAGATTGTCTATTCAGGTGCATAATGCATCAACAACTTCATCTGATATAAATATCACTGCTTTTTTGAGTGCTGCAATGAAAGAAAACTCAGCATCCTATACTCCAGTTCCGTCTTGGTTTCCTTATAAACCCAAATATTTTCATACCAATTTTAAAATTGAGAGTCAGGGAGAAGTAATTACTTTGTTAACTCCAACAGCAGCTCAGTCAGTTACTGTGCCTGATATGCATTACAATACATCTTACGGAAGAAAAACTTTTGGTAATGGAACACTTGGAGATGGAACTGAAAATGTTTTTCAGACACTTTTTCCTGCAACTCCTAAAGCAACAAATAATACAAGTAGGGTCTATTTTGGTTATACAGAAAAACCTTATATTACTTTAACTTCGGGATTTTATAATTCTCCGCAATCAGTGGCAATTACTGCTGTTCAATCAGGCGTACATATCAGATATACAACCAATGGAAGTGTTCCGCAGTTAAGTGATAAACTTTATACTGCTCCAATTTCAATTGATTCTACAATGGTATTGAAAGCCCGTGTTTTTAGAAATGACACAGCTAAGTTTCCTGGTCCTATCGCTACAGCAACTTATTTTATTAATTGTCCTACAATTTTACCTGTTTTGAGCTTAACAATTGATTCGTTTGATTTATATGATTGGAATACTGGTATATATGTGAAAGGGCCAAATGCTGATTTCTTTTATCCACATAAAAGTGCCAATTTTTGGCAAGATTGGGAACGTCCCTGTTTAGTTGAGTTTTTCGACACCAATAGGGTTAGACAAATTCTTTCAGAAGGTTTGATAGGAACTTTTGGAAATTATACGCGAGCAAAACCTCAAAAAAGTTGGGATTTTAAAGTTCAAACTTTGTATGATACAGCAGGCATTGATTATAAATTATTTAATGAAAAATCAAAAACAAACTTCAAAAATTTAGTTTTTCGAAATGCAGGTTCAGATTGGATGGATGCACATCTGAGAGATGAGTATTTACACCGCGTTCATTATAAAGATGATGTATTTGCAACCCCAGCTAGAACTGTAGTTTTATATTTAAATGGTAGATATCATGGTGTATATCATATTCGTGAAAAAAGTGATGAAAAGTTTTTATCTGATTATTCAGGTATTAATAAAGACAGTATTGATCAAATAAAAGTTTCTGGTACCGAAATTGCTGCAAATGGCAATCTTAATGCATTTAGTAGTATGGTTGATTATATTACCAACCATGATTTAACTAATCAAACTTATTATAATGAAGCCAAAAGTTATTGGGATATGGATAATTATCTATCCTATTTTGCTGCTGAAATATATTGTGCCAACGAAGATTGGATAAGTACTTGGATAAATAATATTAAATTATGGAGACCCAGAGGTATTATGGGTGCAAAATGGAGTTATCAAATTCATGATGTAGATCAGGGACTTAGAAAAGATATGGTAAATGATACAACATTGCGATCAGCATATAAATCAGGTGCAACAAATTATCATACCAGTATTCTTAACAAATTTACTAAAAATGCCGAATTTAAAAGAAGGTTTATTAATAAGTTTTACGATTTGTTTAATACAACACTTAAAAGAGATTCGATGATAAATGTTTTAAACAGATTTGTAAATACATTTAATGCAGAAATTCCAAGAGCGGTTGCTACTTTTCCTCTTGATCCTGGTATGCCCAGAAATGGAGAGAATAAGTTTGATACGAATTCGATTGTAAAATTTAATAAAAATATTGATGAAATTAAATATTTTATATACAACAGACAGAATGTGCTTCGTAATCAACTTGTTTCAGAATTTCAACTTTCTAGTAGTGATACTGCATTAGTTACAATTGGAGTGGCTCCTGGAAGTATTGGAAAAGGGAAAGTAAAATTAAATTCGTTGAAGCCTACAGATCAGTATTGGAGTGGTTATTATCTTAAATCAAATCAAGTGGAAGCCGAAGCAATTGCCGAGCCTGGTTATGTATTTCATTATTGGCAAGCAAGTAGTTCTTTTTCTGCTGATAGTAATAATATGGTGCTTATTAAAAATATAAATACGGGAGATTCATTAATTGCTCATTTTAAAATTGCACCTAAAATTGCCATTACCGAGTTAAACTACAAGTCGGAACCAACACGAAATGCCAGCGATTGGATAGAATTATACAACAATGGACCAATTGCAATGAATATTAGTGGATGGAAATTAAAGAAAGTTTCTGATTATAAATCTTATACAATACCTGTTAATACTTTTTTAAATCCTGGTGAATATTTAGTGTTGGTAAGCGATACAAATATCTTCAGGACTCAGTTTCAGGGAGTAACAAACAAAAAAGGACCAACTTATTTAAGTTTTAATGATGATGGTGATGTGTTGTTATTAACTGATAATAAGGATAATGTAATGTTGAGGTTGGCTTATAGTGATACTAATACATGGCCAGATTGTGCTAGAGGATTTGGACGAACATTACAGATAATCAATCCAGACTCGAACCCAAGTAAAGGAATTAACTGGACATGCGGATGTATGGGAGGGTCACCGGGTTGGGCTTATATTACACCTTGTCCAGAGCATATTATTTTTAATGAAATAAATTATAATTCAAGTGATTTGACTCCAATTGGTGATTGGGTTGAATTATATAATCGAAGTGGGGATGAAGTTGATCTTTCTAATTGGATTTTTAAAGATGGTTTGGATGAACATGCTTTCGTATTGCCACAAAATACAAAAATTGCACCTTGGAGTTATTTAGTTTTGGTTCAGAACCTTACACAATTTAATGCAAAATTTGGAAGTTATACTCATATTAAAAAACTGGGTCCATTTACTTGGGGTTTAAATGGGAATAAGGAAGCTGTAAGACTATATTCTAGTAATGGTAAGATTTATCAGTCTATGTATTATAAAGATAGCAATCCATGGGTTGATAGTGCAAATGGCAAAGGCTATACGATGGAACTATTAAATGCTAACAATAATCCTTGTAGTCCATATAGTTGGACTTTTGGTTGTAAATTTGGTTCTCCAGGTAGTGCAATGGTATTTCCGTGTAGTGCTTATAGTGTAGCCGAATATGAAAAAGATCATCAAATTACGATTTATCCAAATCCTGCTTATGATCAAATATCTGTTAGAATAATGAATGCTGAAATCGATGAAAAATCAATTATTCAGATTTTTGATTTGCAAGGACGATTGGTTATTTCTGAAGTCTTAATACAAGGTGATGTACAAAATATTTCAATAGCTAATCTTCAAAAGGGGATGTATTTGTTTAAGATTACTAATACTAAAACCATATTAGGAACAGGCAAATTATTGAAACAATAATAGATATAAAAAAAGGCAGACTAATTGGTCTGCCTTTTTTTATATCTATTTGTTACTTTGATTTTCTATTCTTAAAAAATTAGAACTGATATCGAAAATAAGTGTAATTTTATCTTTCTTCTTTTTTGTAATTTCTACTTCATATAGTCTTTCGCCCAAATTGTTGTCTGTAAAATTTACTTCTTTTATTTTATACAACCCATAATATTGAATAATATAATCTTTTATTTTTTGTGGAGTATAATCAATTTTAAATGCGTAGCAAGTTTTTTTCCATGCATTGTTCAAATACTCAATTTTCATTTTTGTGTCGTCATTAATAAATTGAGCTTCAATTTTTTCTTTATTTTTTTCCCATTTAATTTTTGTGGCTGATGGAAACTTTGCTTTAAAATCAGTAATTACTTGTGGAGGAATTTCTTTACCTTCTTTTTGAGAAAATGCAAATGTTGAAAGCAGAATTGCCAACATGATTAAACTTATTTTTTTCATTTTTTTAAAATATTATTAATTGTTTGATTTATAATACGTGTATTTTTAAAACTCAATCATTATAAATGAGATGCGTTTTTTATACAAAGTTAAAATTTTTATTAGAATTACGATTATTTATTCATTAATTTTTCAAATGCTTCTTTCATGTTAATAATTCCAAACATTTGTGCTGAAGTGAGTAAAATAATAATAATGATAACCCATCTTACAAAATTAGCGCCCCAACTTACTGCAAATCTGGAAGCTATAAATGCTCCAGCAATATTTCCTATTGCATGGATTAGTCCATATTCATAGTTTATTTGTTTATTATAAATAAAAACAATTAAAGTAAATGGAGCATATAATAGAACAAGAAATACTTTAAGCGCATTGGCTTTAACTAGGTCATAACCTGCATTTAAAACCAATCCAGCTAAAATAAAATACCCAACACCTACATGAATAAAGCCACCATAAAGCCCAATAAGAAAGAAAATAAAAATCTGAAATGCAGAAATCTTACTGTTCATTAATTCGGTTTTTCCTTTGAGCCAGGTTTGAGGTTTGTAAATAATAAATACTAACATAATTAACATGATCACGCCAATAGCCTGTTCAAAAAGTTTCTCATTGATATCAACAGCAATTTCAGCACCAATAATTGATCCGATAATTGTGGGTATGCCAAGCAACAAGCCTTTTCGGGTGTCTAAAACTTTTTGTTTTTTAAAGCTTGCAGTAGAAACCAATGTTTGAAAGAATACGGCTATTCTGTTTGTACCGTTTGCTACAGAAGCAGGTAAGCCTAAAAATAGGAAAAGTGATATTGAGATAATTGTGCCTCCACCCGCCAAAGTATTTATAAATCCAACCAATAAGCCAGAAGTTATTAATGCTGTTGCAATTAACCAAGACATATTTTAAAATTAAATAAATGATTTATAAACATTGAATCTTAATAAAAAAGCTGCTTTTTTGAGCAGCTTTTTATTTATTAAATTAGACCTTTTTTGTGTTTTTCTTCTATTACTTTAAGCATATCTTTCGTCATTAAATCTAAGTCGAAAGATGGTTTCCAACCCCATTCTTTTCTAGCACAGCTATCGTCAATAGAGTTTGGCCATGAGTCTGCAATTGCTTGACGAAAATCAGGTTTGTAAGTAATTTCAAAATTTGGAATATATTTTCTAATTGATTCTGCCATTAATTTTGGCGTTACGCTAAATGCACCAACATTAAAATCAGAGAAATGCTTAAGTTTGCTTTTGTCTGCCTGAAATAAATCAATAGTAGCTTTCAAACAATCAGGCATATACATCATTGGTAGCATGGTATTTTCGCTTAAAAAGCACTCATATTTTCCATTTCTAATTGCATCATAATATATTGCAACAGCATAATCTGTTGTTCCGCCACCTGGAAGTGTTTCGTTGCTTATGATACCTGGATATCGTAAACCTCTAACATCCATACCATATTTTGCAACATAATAATCGGCAAGTAATTCTCCAGCTACTTTTGTAATTCCATACATTGTAGTTGGTTTTAAAATGGTTTCCTGTGGCGTATTGTCAACGGGTGTACTTGGTCCGAAAGCTGCAATTGAACTGGGAATCAATACTCTTTCGATGTTCTTTTCGCGTGAAAGTTCCAGAACATTCAACATACCATTAATATTGATATTCCAAGCCAACATTGGATTTTTTTCGCCAACGGCTGAAAGTATTGCAGCCAAATGCACAATTGCATTTACTTCATATTTATCAATTATTGATGCAATTGCATCTTTATTTAAAACATCGAGTAGTTCAAATGGACCACTTTTTTTTATTTTTTCAGGAACATTTGGGCATTTATCAGAAGCGATAACATTTTCGCCTCCATATATTTCTCTTAATGCCATAACTAATTCAGAACCAATTTGTCCGGAAGATCCCGTTACCAATATCCTATTTATCATGTTTTTTTTATTAAATATGGTTTTATTGAATAAAGTAATTATACTTTTTAATGCGGCAAAGTTAAAAAAAATGTTCTAAAGCAATGATGTTTTTGAACTAAATTTTTATAGATTTTTGTATTTCGGGAAAAAATAGATTCTTTATTCCTATTGTTATATAATCTTTTAAACAGAAGGATAATAGTAAATTATTATTAAGATAAACCCAAACTTTTCATTAGAAAATGATCAATCGAATCTCGTACTTGCGGAATTGTAATTAAATTATTTCAAATAATAACTAAATCTGGATTAACCCAACTAAATCAAATAGTTTGATTTTCAAATTTCCTATTGATTAATTTAGGTTGAAGCCGGTTTTATAAAATGTTTATCAAAAACCCTTTATTATGATATTTCAATTAAGGTAACAAACAGTAGGTAAACTTATTTTCGGATACAAATAATATTCTATTGATAAAAAATAATTTTAATAGGAAAAAGGGTAGGCTAATTTGAATTTTTTGTTTTAAAATATTCTACAGAATCTCTCAAAAATCTGGCTTTTTGTGCAAATTCATAAGCTTTTGAATTTACTTCTTCAGCAAACGATACGTTTTGATGTACAATTTGATTTAATTTTTGAATTGTAATACTAATTTGCTCAATAGCAATTAATTGTTCTTCTGATGTTTCTTCAATTTCATTTATAAATTTTATTGATTTATCAATTTTTGGTATCATATTGTCCATTAGTATTTTAGATTCTTTATTGGCAATTATGCTTTGTTTTGACAATACACTGATTTCAATTGCAGCATTTTTGCTTTTTTCGGCTAATTTTCTAATTTCCAAAGCCACTAATTCAAAACCTTTGCCATAATTTCCTGCTCTTGCTGCTTCAACAGCTGCATTAAGTGCCAAAAAGTTTGTTTGAAAAGCAATTTCATTAATTATATTTATCTTTTCTGTAATAATTGTTGATGTATCTATACCTTTAATTGAAGCTTGTGCAAACATTCTCAAACTTTGAGTTGTTTCCTTTGAAAATTTACTGTTTTCGGAAGCACTAAACCTACTTTGTTCTATTTTTGAAGTCATTTCATCTATAGTTGATAAAATTTCTTCAACAGCGGCTGTTTGTGAATTACTGCTATCCGATAATTGTTCTGATCCTTGTTTGATTTCTTCGCTACTTTGCTCTAATTCACAGGCATATAAGTTTATTTTTTTAATAATTTTACTAATTTTTTCAGTCATGGTATTGAGCGATAGTATCATTTTTCCAAGTTCATCATTTGCATTTGTTTCTATTTTAATGAATAGATTTCCTTTAGCTATTGCATTTGTGTAATTTATGCATTTTTCAATTGGTTGACTTATTTTTATTGAAACCCAAAATACAACTAAGCAAATTATTATTATTCCAATAATTCCTATTATAATAATATTTGAAAGCATTGATTTGGTGTTTGATAAAACCTCATCTATAGGAACAACCATGCAATATGCCCAAGGTGTTGTTGAATTTCCAACAGTAAATGGTTGAAATGTATAAATAACTTCTTTATTTAAATAAGTGTCAAATCCGGTTTTGTTAAAACTAACGTTGTTTTTTATTTTTCCAATTGAAATAGTATCAGTTAATTGTATTCCAGCCATTTTGCTATTCGGATGACTTACATAAAATCCATTTTGCGAAATGAGCATCCCATAGCCTGTTTGGTATATTTTTATGTTTGAATTAATGTTTTGTAATTCTGCAAATTCAATATCAATTCCAACAACTCCTATTGCTTGGTTGTTTTCAATTACTGGTATTACAATGCTCGTTTCGAAAAAGCTATCTTTTACAATATTTTGAGTCCCATATGCATACATATATGGATCGGTAATAATTTCCGATTTTGTTTGCATAGGTTCTGTATAAAAACTTTCTAAATATTCATCTGTAGCATTTCCTTCAATATATTCGTAAGCGATTCCTGTTTTATATCTTACCAATCCTGTGTTAAATCGTCCTTGTTTGTCGTAAATATTTGTATTTAAGTAAAGTGAGTCTCTGTTGTCGATCTTGTTTTTTTCAAACATAATCCAAACCGAAAGAAAATTTTTATTAAAATCGATGGTATTTTTGAGTAATCCCAGATAATAGTTTCTATTTATATTGTTTTGATTTTTTAGAGTTAAGATATTGTTTGATAGTGATTTGGCTGCTTCGCTTGCAGATTGTAAGTATGATTTAGAAATAAAAGCAGATTCTTTTGCTTTTATTTCAGCTAATGCAAAAGATTCTTTTTTTGAATTTTCAAAGCTATGATAAGCAATAAAGCTTAAAATAATGGTATATGACAGAATTGAGAAAAATCCTATCCATAACAACATTTTAAGCTTAATACTCATATGATTAAGTGTTTATAATTGAAAATAGCTAACAGCGTCTCTTAAGTCTTTTGCTTTCTTTTCAAATTCTTCCGAATTGGAATATACTTCTTGGGCAAAAGCTGCATTTTGTTGAACTATTTGGCTCAAGCGTTGAACTGCGATATTGATTTGCTCAACTCCCATTGCTTGTTCGCTCGAACTTTCAGCAATTTCTCTAATAAATTGCATCGACTGTTCGATTTGTGGAAATAAAGTTTCCATCAATTCTTTCGATTCATTATTTACAGAAATGCTTTCTTTTGAAATGATGCTAATTTCTTCTGCTGCTTTTTTGCTTTTTTCAGCCAGTTTTCTAACCTCGGAAGCAACAACAGCAAAACCTTTGCCATGTTCTCCTGCTCTTGCCGCTTCAACAGCCGCATTTAGTGCCAAAAAGTTAGTTTGGAATGCAATTTCGTTTATTATATTTATTTTCTCTGAAATTTTTCTTGAAGTTTCCATACTGTTTATAGCAGCTTGGGTAAATTTTTTCATGCTTTCAGTTGTACTTTGAGAATATTTGCCGCTTTCATTGGCATTATGACTGCTTTGTTCTATTTTCGCAGACATTTCTTGCATAGTTGATAAAATTTCTTCAACAGCAGATGCTTGAGAATTAGCTCCATCTGACATTTGTTCTGCACCATGTTTAATTTCTTCGCTAGAAATTTCCAATTCGCCTGCACTTAAATTTATGCTTGATACAATTGTTTTAAGTTTATCAACCATTTCGTTTAAAGCATGTATCATTTTGCCAATTTCATCTTTTGAATTAACATCTAGCCTTTCATTTAAATTACCTGCAGCTATTAGGTTGGTTAGTTTTATGCTTTTGTCTATAGGTTTGCTAATATTTGAAGAAATTATAAAAATAACAACAAATAAAATAATAATTCCAATAAACCCTAGAATGATAACATTTCTAAGCAATTGTCTCGAATTTGCCATTGCTTCGTCAACAGGTATTATCATACAATATGCCCAATAAGTCTCTGCTTTTCCAATTGTAAATGGTTGATAAACTGCAATTACTTCTTCTTTAAGATATTCGTCATATCCTCTTTCAGTAAAAGTTTTTCCTTCTTTTATTTTTTCAATTAAAGTGCTGTCTTTTACAGGCTTTCCTCCTAATTTATCGTCGGGATGGCTTACATAAAAACCCCCATGAGAAATGATTGAACCATAGCCTTTTTCATAAATTTTTATTTCAGAATTTATTTTTTGTAAAGCTTTAAAATCAATGTCAACACCAACAACACCAATTGCTTCTTCATTTTCTATTACTGGTACGGCTATAGTTGTTTCCAAAAAGCTGTCATTTAATGCACCAGGCATATCGTATGCATACATGTATGGATCTAGGATAATTTCTTTTTTATTATTAAGAGCAAATGTATAATAATCAGCTTCGTATTCATCTTCAGCATTCGAATCAAAAGTTTCATTCTTTATTTCATCAGGATATCTTACGATTCCACAATTATATCTGCCCAAATTGTCATATATTGGATCATTTTTATATAATGAATCGTTTTTATCTAATGCATTGGGTTTCATCATAACCCAAACCGATAAAAAGTTTTTATTTTCTTCTATAGCCGAACGTTGAAGTGCATGATAATGATCTCTGTTTCTGTTTCCTTTTTGTTTTAATGTGAGGAAATTATGAGCTAATGACCATGCTATATCGCTAGCTGATTGCAAATATGTTTTGGAATTATAAGCAGATTCTTTTGCTTTGGATGCGGCTAATTCATAAGCGGATTCTTTTGCTGTATTTAAACTTTGTTTTGCAATAAAAATCAAAGTAACAGCATAAACAATCACTGTTGATGTGATTAGCAGAATCATCATTTTTGTTCTAATTCGCATACGTAATGTTTTAAATGAGTGTGATTTAGATAATAAAGCCATTTGTTTAATTTAAAATGTAATAACCTTATTAAATAATTAGCTACAAATTTAGTAATTTTCATTTAATAATGTGTATTTCTTTTTTCAAAAAAATTTTTTCCTCAAATTGAATTTAAAAACAACTTAGAGATATATTGTTTAATTTAATAAATTAATAAATGTTTTATATATAGTAGTTATCAGGCTTAAATTTTGTAATTTTGCAAACTTTTTCAATTATAGCATATTTTTATTGTTTAAAACATTCATATATAGTTTATTAATTAAAAAACAAATTTAAAATGGCATTTATCACAAAAGAGAAATTGTTTTCTAAACAATGGTTCATTGCTTACGGATTAATTGTTCTGGGTTCATTTATTTTGGCTGCAGGTTTTGTATTCTTTATTAATCCATATCACATTGTTCCTGGAGGTGTTTATGGTATTGGTATTGTGGTGCATTATCTGGTACCCGCTATTCCTATCGGATTATTTGGGTTAGCAATGAATATTCCATTAACAATAATTGGGATTAAAGTACTAGGTCCTCGTTTTGGTGTTAAAACGGTTATTGGTATGGTTTTAGCTTCTGTTTTTATGGATTTACTTACATTTTTTGTTGGTGAAAATCCAAAAACAATGCTTCATGGTTCAATTGACTTGACTAATGATGTTTTACTAGCTTGTGTTTTTGGAGGCGTATTAATTGGATTTGGTTTAGGTTTGATTTTTAAAGCAAAAGCAACTTCTGGAGGCTCAGATATTATTGCAATGATTGTTGCAAAATACACTCGATTACCGCTTGGTCAACTTATGATTTATGTGGATTCTGTAATTGTTTTATTTGGGTTAATAATTTTTGGAGATTGGAAGATTCCTTTGTATTCTTGGATAGTTATTTTTATTACAGGCAAAGTAATTGATATTGTATTAGAAGGTGTTAGTTACGATAAAACCTTATTTATTATTTCTGATAAATATGATGAAATTAGAGATAAAATCTTAAACGACCTCAATAGAGGTGGTACTTTTATAAATGGTAATGGGATGTTCAATAATGCTGAAAAGAAAATTATTTTCACAGTTGTGAGTCGTCGCGAATTAGCCATGCTCGAAGAATTTATTCATCAGGTTGATCCAAATGCTTTTCTTACCGTAATGGATGCAAATGAAATTCTAGGTAAAGGGTTTAAATCGTTAAAAGATAAAGTTTCATCTTAAAAAGAAAATTATATGGCATTTATACAAAATGAAAAATTATTCTCTAAAAAGTGGTTTAAAGCTTATGGATTAATAACTTTAGGCTCATTTGCTGTTGCATTGGGATATGTTTTTTTTATAACGCCATATCGAATTGTTCCCGGAGGTATTTATGGCATTGCTATTGTTCTGCATTATTTGCTCGATTTGCCAGTTGGTTTAATTGCATTATGCTTCAATATTCCTCTTACTATAATTGGTATAAAAGTTTTAGGACCAAGATTTGGTGTTAAAACGGTTGTAACTTTTGTGCTTACAGCAGTTTTTGTTGATTTACTTACATTCTTTTTCGGTAAGGATCCACTTTTACTTGGCGATGATATATTGCTTTCCTGTGTGTTTGGTGGTTTGGTTATTGGATTTGGTGTTGGAATTATTTTTAAAGCCAAAGCTACCAGCGGGGGCTCTGATGTAATTTCGATGATAGTTTCAAAATACACCAAACTGCCTATAGGTCATTCTATTATAATTGTGGATTCAACTATTGTGCTTTCAGGTTTGTTGGCTTTTGGCGATTGGCGTATTCCCTTATATTCCTGGATAACTATATTTGTTTTAAGTAAAGTAGTTGATGTTGTTTTGCAGGGTATTAGCTATGATAAAACTTTGTTTATTATATCTGATAAATACGAAGAAATCAGAAGCAAAATTTTAAATGATATTCATAGAGGTGGTACCATAATTGCCGGAAAAGGAATGTTTAATGGGGCAGAGAAACAAATTATTTTTACTGTTGTGAGTCGTAGAGAGCTTGCTATGCTAGAGAGTTATATAAATGAAATTGACCCAAATGCATTTCTTACGGTTATTAATGCAAACGAAATAATCGGACAAGGTTTTAAATCGCTTAACGATAAATTAGAGTAGTTTTTTTATAAGTCTTTTTTGAGATTTTTTTAGAAAAATTGAGGTTTGGTACTTAAATATTATCAAACCTCAATTTTTGTTTTTCTTCAAATAACGTATTAACATTTAATTAAATATATAAATTTCAATTATTATTTTTCAATTCAATTTTTTTATAATTTTACAACCTAATTTAATTTTTTATAATTTAATTAATAATCATATTCTTATGAAGAAAAAAACAATTTTATTTATGGCATTAACAGTCATTCTTTTTGCAGCTTGCAAAAACAAAAATCAGACAAAAGAGTCTGATAATCCTTTTTTCTCGGCTTATACTACGCCATTTGAGGTACCTCCTTTCGACAAAATAGATACTTCTCATTATATCCCTGCTTTTATGGAAGGTATGAAACAGCATAATGCTGAAATTGATTCAATTGTAAATAATACAGATGAACCTACCTTTGAAAATACCATTTTAAAACTTGATAAATCTGGTAAATTACTTACCAAAGTTAGCAATGTATTTTTTAACCTTTCCGGTACCAACTCAAACGATAGAATGCAAGCAATAGAAATGGAAATTAGTCCATTATTGTCGCAACATAGTGACGGAATTGGTATGAACGAAAAGTTGTTTAAGCGTATAAAAACCATTTATGATAATAGATTAAGTATGAATCTTGATCCTCAACAATTAAGAGTGGTTGAAAAATATTATAAAGATTTTGAACGTGCTGGCGCTAATTTGCCAAAAGATAAACAAGAAGAATTGAAGAAAATCAATTCAGAATTATCTGTTTCTCAATTAAAGTTTTCTCAAAATTTATTAGCTGAAAATAAAGATTTTAAATTAGTTATAGATAAAAAAGAAGATTTGGCTGGTTTGCCACAAGGCAATATTGATGCTGCTGCAACAACTGCTAAAGAAGCTAATATGGAAGGAAAATGGGTATTTACTTTAGATAAATCAAGCTGGATTCCTTTTTTGCAATATTCAGAAAAACGTGATTTGCGCGAAAAATTATATCGTGCTTGGTTTATGAGAGGAAATAATGCCAACAAAAATGACAATAATGAAATTATTGCAAAATTGGTTAAACTTCGTGTTCAAAAGGCTAAATTATTGGGATTCAATAATTTTGCGTCTTATGTTATTGATGTAAATATGGCTAAAACTCCTGAGGCTGTTGATTTATTTTTAACTAATTTATGGAAAGCAGCTTTGTTAAAAGCCAAAGATGAAGTAAAAGAAATGCAGAAAATTATTGATAAAGAAGGTGGTAAGTTTAAATTGCAATCTTGGGATTGGTGGTATTATGCAGAAAAAGTTCGTAAAGAAAAATACGACATGGAAGAAAGTGTAATCAAACCATATTTTGCTTTGTCGAATGTTAGAGATGGTATGTTTCATGTTGCTACTAAATTATATGGTATAACTTTTGAGCAAAAAACCGATTTGCCAGTTTATTTTTCAGGTGTTGAAACTTTTGAAGTGAAAGAAGCTGATGGAAAACATTTGGGAATTGTATATTTTGATTATTATCCACGCGAATCAAAAAGAGGAGGTGCTTGGTGTACAAGTTTTCAAAGTGCTGGTTGGGACAATGGTAAAAAAGTTGATCCAATAGTTTCTATTAGTTGTAATTTCACCAAACCAAATGGAGATGTACCTGCCTTATTAACTTGGGATGAAACTACTACGCTTTTCCACGAATTTGGTCATGGATTACATGCCTTATTTACTGAAGGGAAATACAACCGTACCGCAGGTAATGTTCCTCAGGATTATGTTGAGCTTCCTTCGCAAGTTCTTGAAAATTGGGCTGGTGAACCAGAGGTTTTACGTGTTTATGCAAAGCATTACAAAACAGGGGAAGTTATTCCAGAAGCATTAATTGAAAAAATTCAAAAAAGCGGTCAGTTTAATCAAGGTTTCGAAACCGGTGAATATATTGCTGCATCATTGTTAGACATGACTTATCATTCAGTTACAGAAATGAAAGACATTAATGTACAGCAATTTGAGAAACAAGCAATGGATAAAATCGGTTTAATCCCTGAATTTATTCCTCGTTACCGTTCTACTTATTTTTCTCATATTTGGGATGGTGGATATTGGGCTGGTTATTATGTTTACCTTTGGGCAGCTGTTTTGGATGCTGATGCTTTCAATGCTTTCAAGACTTCTGGTGATATTTATAACAAAGATCTGGCTGCAAAATTCCGTAAGAATTGCCTACAAGAATGTGGTGATGATGATGGAATGGTACAATATAAGAAATTCCGTGGTCAGGAACCTTCTCTTGAACCATTATTGAAAAAAAGAGGATTGAAATAATCATAATTTTTCTATACTTATAAAAGAGGTTGTTTTTATTTAAGCAACCTCTTTTTTATTAAAAATTAAATTAAAACATAATAAAAACCTTCATGTGTTTGTTATTAGTATTTTGTTTGCTTTTTGTGTTTTTAAAAATACTAACTTAGCACTCTGATTTTTTATTTGCATTATTATATATAGAAATGAATTTGAATTTATGTAATACACATATTTTAAAGCATTTAAAAATATACTCTCTGTTGTTTTTAACTGTTTTGTCTTTTCATACTTCTGCTCAGTTTTACAGCGGGATGCAGTTAGATTTTGGCAAAAACAGAGTTCAGTATGATGAGTTTTTTTGGACATTTTATCGTTACGAAAAATTTGACGTGTATTTTAACCTTGGCGGTAAGGAACTTGCTAATTTTACATCTGAATATGCCAGCAAGTATCTTAAAGAAATAGAAACAAAACTCGAATTTGAGACAGATGATAAAATGCAAATTATTGTATATAATAAATTGTCTGATTTTAAGCAAAGTAATATAGGCTATATTAATAATGAAAGTTATAATACAGGCGGATTAACCCGAATTTCGGGTAACAAAGTTTTTTTGTATTTTAATGGTAGTTATGCCGATTTTCAGAAGCAAATTAGAGGTGGAATTGCTGATATTGTTTTTAATCAGTTGATGTTTGGCAGTAGTATTACCTCTCAAATGAAAAATAATATTATTTTTAACCTTCCTGAGTGGTATTCGAAAGGATTAACTTCTTATATTGCCGATGATTGGAATACCGATTTAGATAATATTTTAAAAGATGGATTTTCGATAAATAAATTTCAACAGTTTAATTTGTTAACGGGCAATGATGCTGTTTATGCTGGACATTCGTTTTGGCGTTTTATTGCTGAAAAATATGGCGAAAAAAATATTCCTTCTATTATTTATATGACAAGAGTCAGTCGTAATATTGAAACTGGTTTTCAGTATGTTTTGGGTATGTCTTTCAAAGATATTATAAACGATTGGATCATGTATTATAGTGTAAAATATCGTGAAAATGAAGATAAAGCATTGCCGGAAAATGGAAGTTTTCTCAAAAAACAAAAAGCTTCAAGGACATATCAACATTTATGTTCGAGTAGCGATGGCAATCATTTAGCCTATGTTACCAACGAAATGGGACAATATAAAGTTTGGATTTATAATACCCAAAAGGGAAAAAGTAAACGGATAATGAAATCAGGGTATAAACTTGATGAAAAAACTGATTATTCTTACCCTTTAATTGCGTGGCATCCAAGTGGGGAGATTTTATCAATTATTACCGAAAAAAAAGGACTTAACTATTTGTATTTATATAATTTAAAAGAAAAGAAATTCGAAAGAATTTTGCTTCAGTATTTCTCAAGAATTCTCGATTTTTCGTATTCTTTCAATGGACAATTAATCGTATTGTCTGCTATACAAAACGGACAATCAGATATTTATGTTTACAATATGGCTTCTCGATCGTCGGAACAACTTACTAAAGATAATTTTGACGATGTTAATCCTCGATTTATAAACAAAGGAAAGCAAATTATATTTAGTTCAAACAGAAATAATGATACGCTTCGTTTTGGTGATAATTTTGCTAAAGAAATAAATAGCAACAAAGATTTATTTATTTTAGATTTTAATCCCCGAAAACCTATAATGAGAAGAATTACCAAAACGCCTAGTATAAACGAAATATTCCCTATGGAATATGATAATTCTTCTATCAGTTTTGTTAGCAACGAAAATGGTATAAATAACAGATATGTAGCTACTTTTGATAGTGTTATAAGTCATGTTGATACTGCTGTTCATTACAGATATATTACCAAATATTATCCGATAACTAATTATAATAGAAATATTATTGAGCAGGATATTAATCCGTTGAGCAAAAAAATAAATGAAATTGTTTTTAGTGGTGGAATTTATAAAATGTATTCTTTTGATTTAATCCCACGAAATAATCTGCAAAAATTGTCTTTGGAAAAAACATTGTATTTTAATGTATTAGCTGAAAAAAGCATTAAAAAAGATAGTGTTCCCAAAATTAAATCCGAGCAATTAATAAAAAAGAAAAGACTCAGAAATGTTTATTATGAAGATTTGAAGAAAAATTTAAATGAGAATAATGATTCTGAAACAGAATATTTTAAGCAAGGAATGCTTAAAATAAATGAAAATGGAGATACGGTAGTTGTCGAAAATTCGTTTGTATTGGAAAAGCAAAGAAATTATGATGTAGAATATTCTGTTAATGAAATTACTACGCAAATTGATTTTAGTTTTTTAAATGCCAATTATCAACAATTTTCAGGAGGTGGTTCTCCAATTTATTTAAATCCAGGGTTTAATTTTTTGTTTAAACTCGGTTTGAGCGATTTGATGGAAGATTACAGAATTATTGGCGGGTTAAGATTTTCATTTAATTTCGATAATTTTGAATATTTATTAAGTTACGAAAACCTCAAACACAGGCTCGACCGCCAGATTATTTTTCATCGTCAATCTCTTGATAACTATACTGTTTTATATGATTCTCGTCAATATACCCATTCTGTATATTATATTTTAAAATGGCCTTTCAATACTGTAATGAGTGCACGCGGAACCGCCTATTTGCGTAATGATAGAGAAGTCTTTTTATCAACAAGAGATTTAAATAATTTAATTAAGCCTGATATAGTTACAAACTGGGCTGGTTTGAAAGGTGAATTTATTTTTGATAATACCAGAAATATTGGTTTAAATCTCTATTATGGTACACGTTATAAGTTTTGGGGAGAATATTATCAATCTATTGACAAAGAAAATCGAAATTTGTTTGTTTTGGGATTCGATTATCGTAATTATCAGAGAATTCATAAGTCGTTTATTTGGGCTAATCGTTTTGCTGCAAGTACTTCGTTCGGCAAAAATAAACTGATTTATTATATGGGTGGAGTTGATAATTGGTTGTTCCCCAAATTTAATACTGATATTAATATTGCTACTGATCAAAATTATACTTATCAAACTTTGGCTACCAATTTGCGAGGTTTTATTCAAAATATCAGAAATGGAAATAGTTTTGCGGTTGTAAATAGCGAATTGCGTTTTCCTGTTTTTAAGTATTTTTCGAAAAAACCCATTAAATCCGATTTCTTTAATAACTTTCAGATTATTGGGTTTGGCGATATTGGCACTGCTTGGACTGGAGTAAGTCCTTGGGATAAGGATAATTCTCTTTTTGTGAAGAAGATACCTGGCAATCCGATAAGTATAAAGCTTGAAAAAGAAATTGATCCCTTGGTTGGAGGTATGGGTTTTGGATTAAGAAGTCGTTTGCTGGGTTATTTTATGCGGGCAGATTGGGCTTGGGGTATTGAAAATGGAGTAGTTAAGCCCTATGTCTTTTATTTTTCTTTGAATTTGGATTTTTAATATTATAAATAAATGGAAATGAATATAGGTACAATATTAATATTGCTTGCAATTGGATTGTCTGCTGGTGTTTTTGGAGGCATGGTTGGATTAGGTGGCGGAGTTATAATGATTCCTGCTATGGTTTATTTTCTAGGTTTAAGTATGCAATCGGCTCAAGGTACTAGTTTGGCTGTTATGTTGCCACCTGTTGGGCTTATGGCTGTTATGAATTATTATAAAGCTGGTCAGTTAAATTTTAAATATGCAGCTGTAATTGCAATTGCTTTTTTTGTTGGAGGGTATTTTGGATCTAAAATTGCCTTGAATGTTTCTCCTGATAAAATGAAGAAAGTGTTTGCCGTTGCTCTGATGTTAATTGCCGTTAATATGTTCTTTAAAAAATAGGAATCTTATAATTTCATTCCGAATAAGTATAAAATGTTATGCAATTGCAAATGTAATTAAATATCGTAAAATGAAACAGATAGAACAACGAGTGATAGATTTTATTGCCGAACATCATATTTTTACTTTGGCAACCTCAAGTGATAATAAGCCATATACATCAACTTGCTTTTACGTTTATATGTCCGATATCAATCTTTTTGTATTTACTTCCGACAAAACAACCCGTCATATTCAAGAAGCTGAACTGCAACAGTTTGTAGCAGGTGCAATTGCTCTGGAAACCAGTATTGTTGGTAAAATACGAGGTATTCAGTTTACAGGAATTATGAAAGAACTTGAGGGAGACGAATTATCTGCTGCTCATAAAGCCTATATAAAAAAGTTTCCGATTGCCATACTTGCCAAAACTACACTCTGGGGCATAACTCCCGACTTTATCAAAATGACAGATAACCGTTTGGGCTTTGGAAAAAAAATTATTTGGCAAAATGATATTTGATAAATTTTTAACGATTAAAAAAATTTATTAACAATCAATTTTGTTGATATTATTAGGTTTAAACCCTTTTTCATTACCCTTTGTTAATTACTCTTTTTGCATAGTAATAATATCTGTCTTAAATTTACAATCTCATTTTAGAGTGATTATTCACTTGAACATCAATAATATTTTTTTAATTTATATAACAGACAATTTTATATTATGGGTAATACTCTTTTTTCTGAATTGGAAACCAACACTCTACGTGATAAACAAGAAAGTAAATATTCTGGTTTGTTTGAAAAAAGGATAACTCCTGACATATTTAATGACGACAATAATCATTCTATCAATACAATATCAATGACTGACAATTCAAAAAGCAACAAGGTGTACGAAAAGTATTCACACGAACAAGTAATGAAATCTGCTACTGATTATTTTCATGGAGATACATTAGCGGCAAGCGTTTGGATGAACAAATATGCACTTAAAGATAGTGACGGAAATATTTATGAGCTTACTCCTGATGAAATGCATCGTCGTATTGCTAGCGAAATTGCAAGGATAGAAAAAAAATATCCTAATCCGATGTCGGAAACTGAAATTTATGATCTTTTGAAAGATTTTAAATACATTATTCCTCAGGGTAGCCCTATGGCCGGAATTGGTAATAATTTTCAGGTTGCTTCTTTGTCAAATTGTTTTGTTATTGGTAATAATGGCAATTCTGATTCTTATGGCGGTATCATGAAAATAGATCAGGAACAGGTTCAACTTATGAAACGTAGGGGAGGTGTAGGACACGATTTGTCTCATATTCGTCCGGCTGGTAGTCCTGTTAAAAACAGTGCTTTAACTTCTACTGGCATTGTTCCTTTTATGGAAAGATATTCAAACTCAACACGCGAAGTGGCTCAGGATGGACGTAGGGGTGCTTTGATGTTAAGTATCTCGGTTAAACATCCTGATTCGGAAAAATTTATTGATGCAAAACTGGAAGAAGGTAAGGTTACGGGTGCTAATGTTTCGGTGAAGATTGATGATGAATTTATGAAGGCTGTTATCGAAAACAAAATGTATCGCCAACAGTATCCGATTGATTCTGATACACCAACATTTTATCAGGATATTGATGCACGCCAGTTGTGGAATAAAATTATTCACAATGCATGGCAATCTGCTGAGCCTGGTATTTTGTTCTGGGATACCATCAGAAATGAATCTATTCCCGATTGTTATGATGATTTGGGTTTTAAAACCGTTTCTACCAATCCTTGCGGCGAAATTCCGTTGTGCCCATATGATAGTTGCCGTTTGTTGGCTATCAATTTGTATAGTTATGTTGAAAATCCATTTACTGCTCAGGCGAGTTTTAACTCCGAATTGTTTGTAAAACATGCCAATATGGCTCAGCGTATGATGGATGATATTATTGATCTGGAACTTGAAAAGATTGAAAAGATTCTGGAAAAGATAGAAGTGGATCCGGAAGAAGAAGAAATAAAACGCGTTGAAAGAAATTTGTGGCTTAACATAAAAATGAAAGCTATGGAAGGCAGACGTACTGGTTTTGGTATTACTGCCGAAGGCGATATGCTGGCTGCTTTGGGTTGCAAATATGGTACTGATATTGCTACCAACTTTTCGGTAGAAGTGCATAAAATGCTTGCTATTGAGGCTTATCGTTCGTCTATTACAATGGCTAAAGAAAGAGGTTGTTTTCCGCTTTATGATGTGCAGAGAGAAAAAAACAATCCTTTTGTAATGCGATTGAAAGAGGCTGCTCCTGATGTGTATCAGGATATGGCTAAAAATGGCAGAAGAAATATAGCTTTGCTTACTATTGCTCCTACTGGTAGTGTAAGTATTTGTACACAAACTACTTCGGGTATTGAGCCTGTGTTTATGGTTTCGTACAAACGTCGCCGTAAGGTAAATCCGAATGATAGAAATGTGAAGGTTTCTTTTGTTGATGATATTGGCGATTCGTGGGAAGAATACAATGTTTTTCATCCTAAGTTTTTGAAATGGTTGAAGGTTAATAATTACAATGTGGACGAGGTGAAGCTTTATAATGAGGCCGAACTTGACGAAATTGTAAAGAAATCTCCTTATTTTCAGGCTACTTCCAATGATATTGATTGGGTGAGCAAAGTGAAAATGCAGGGTGCTGTTCAGAAATGGGTTGACCATTCGATTAGTGTTACAGTGAATGTTCCTAAAAATACTACCGAAGAACTGGTAAGTAATATTTATCAGACTGCTTGGGAGTGTGGTTGCAAGGGTATTACTATTTACAGAGATGGTTCGCGTACGGGTGTGTTGGTTTCGCATTCTGATGCCAAAGAAGATATTCAGGAATTTAAGGAAACCAAAGCTCCGCCACGTCCGAAGAAACTGGAGGCTGAGGTAGTTCGCTTTCAGAATGATTATGAGAAATGGATAGCTGTGGTTGGTTTGCTTAATAATCGTCCGTATGAAGTATTTACCGGTAAAGCCGAAGGTTTTTATTTGCCACCATGGGTTACCAAAGGTTCGGTAATTCGTAATAAAGAAGGAAATGAAAAGGCTCGTTATGATTTTCAGTTTGAAGATAAAGAGGGCTACAAGGTTACGATTGAGGGTTTGTCGAGATCGTTTAATATTGAGTATTGGAATTATGCCAAGTTGATTTCGGGTATTTTGCGTCATGGTATGCCTTTGACTTCGGCTGTTGAATTGATTTCTAATCTGAATCTGGAGATTGACTCGATAAATACCTGGAAGAATGGTGTGGTAAGAGCGCTTAAGAAATATATACCTGATGGTACTGAGGCTTCGGCTGAGGCTTCGTGCCCCGAATGTGGTGCCAAAGGTGGTTTGATTTATAAGGAAGGCTGCTTAACTTGCAAACATTGCGGTTATTCTAAATGCGGTTAATACTTATTTGTTTAATAGTAATATTTTTTTTATTTTAGTTTGTTTTAAGGAGGTTGTTTGGGAAGGCAACCTCTTTTTGTTGTTTCTCGCAATGAACGCAGAGGTATTATTGTTTCTCGCAAAGGCGCAAAGAACGCAAAGGTTTGATTTATTGGCTAGAAATAGCTAATTGCTGGCAG
>CAZWRD010000009.1:0-42683 GCA_964636105.1 uncultured Bacteroides sp. | reverse complement strand
TCTTAAGAGCTGCTGAAAACGATCCTGATGGATGCGATGTAGTTTTATGGGATGGTGGAAATAACGATTTCCCATTCTTTAAACCAGATTTAACTGTTACAGTTGTTGACCCACATCGTCCAGGTCATGAAGTTAGTTATTATCCTGGCGAAGTAACTGCCCGCGTTGCTGACGTTATCGTTATCAATAAAATGGACAGCGCTGCACCTGAAGCAATTCAGATTGTAAGAGAAAATATCGCTAAAATTAATCCTAACGCAATTGTAGTTGACGCTGCATCTCCATTAACAGTTCACAATCCTGAACTTATCAAAGGAAAACGCGTATTGGTTGTTGAAGATGGTCCAACTTTAACTCACGGTGAAATGAAAATTGGAGCCGGTACTGTTGCAGCCAGAAAATTTGGTGCAAAAGAATTAGTTGACCCACGTCCATTCGTAGTTGGCAGAATAGCTGAAACTTTCAGAATTTATCCAAACATTGGCACATTAATGCCAGCTATGGGTTATGGTGCTGAACAAGTTGCAGATTTAGAAAAATCTATCAACAATACCGATTGTGATGCAGTAGTAATTGCAACTCCAATAGATTTAAACAGAATTATCAAAATCAACAAACCAAATACCAAAGTAGATTACGATTTACAAGAAATCGGATATCCAAACTTAGAGCAAGTAGTTTGCGATTTTGTTGAAAAACATAATTTAGTTAAAAAAGGTGGCTGCGGCTGTGGCTGTCATTAATAAACTTTTAAGGCGACTTTTATAGTCGCCTTTTTTTTTGAAAAAAAGATAAAATTTTGTAATTTTGAAAAAGGAATAAATCAATTTAAATAATTAAAAAATGAAGAACAGAAGTTTAGTTTCAATCAATGATTATTCAAAAGATGAGTACCTAAAAATTCTCGACATAGCCGAAGAATTCGAGAAAAATCCGAGGCAGAAAATATTGGAGAATTTTGTAGTGGCAACTCTATTTTTTGAACCATCCACCAGAACCCGATTAAGTTTCGAAAGTGCCGTTAACCAATTAGGTGGCAAAATCATAGGCTTTTCAGATGCATCAAGTTCTAGTGTTAAAAAAGGCGAATCACTTAAAGACACCATAAAAACAGTAGCAAACTATTCTGACCTGATTGTAATGCGCCATCCATTAGAGGGTAGTGCCAGATTTGCCAGCGAAGTATCGCCAGTGCCTATTATCAATGCCGGCGACGGAGCCAACCAGCATCCCACGCAATGCCTGCTCGATTTGTATTCAATCAGAAAAACCCAAGGGAAATTAGACAATCTTCACATTGCCTTTATTGGCGACTTAAAATACGGCAGAACAGTACATTCAAATGTAATTGCACTAACCAATTTTAATTGTACATTTCATTTTGTATCACCCGTTGAGTTAAAACTACCAAGCGCAGTAAAACGCCATATCAAAGAAAAAAATTTAGACTACTATCAATACACCGATCTTAATGAAGTAATTCCATTTGTTGATATTTTATACATGACCCGAATACAACGCGAACGTTTCTCAGATCCAATGGAATACGAACGTGTAAAAAATTCTTATATTTTAGAAGGTAGCATGCTTAAAAACAGCAAATCAAACTTAAAAGTATTGCATCCTCTACCAAGAGTTAATGAAATAAATGAAAATGTTGACGATATGCCTCAAGCATACTATTTTCAACAAGCTCAAAACGGAGTATATGTTCGTCAAGCTTTAATGGCTTCAATTTTAGGACTTAAGTAATTATTAATAATTGAATTCAAATGGAAAAAAATACAAGAAAAGAATTAATTGTATCAGCTTTAGAAAATGGTACAGTTATCGATCATATCCCATCAAACAATGTTTTTCAGGTAATTAAAATACTTAATCTCGATACTTCTGAAAATCAGATACTATTCGGAACCAATCTGGAAAGCCAAAAATTTGGTAAAAAAGGAATTATCAAAGTAAAAAACAAATATTTTGAAAAAGAAGAAATAAACAAAATAGCGATAGTTGCTCCATCAGCAACACTTATTGTCATTAAAGATTTCGAAATTATTGAAAAAAAGCAAGTTGAAGTACCTTCTTCTGTCAAAAAATTCATAAAATGTATCAATCCAAATTGTGTAACCAATCACGAAAATATACCGACTCATTTTACTGTTATTGACAAAGAAGCTGTAAAAATTCAATGCCATTACTGCGAAAAAACAACAGCTAAAGAACATTTCAAATTTATTTAGCAAAAAAAAGTCCGGTTTAAATTCAAAAAACCGGACTTTATTTTCAATTTAAAAATTTCTTTGGAAGCTTTACAAAAAATGTAGTTCCATCTTCCTGATTAGTTTCGAAACCTACATTCCCTTTTAAATATCTTTCGGTAAGCAACTTAATAGAATAAGTTCCTAATCCTCTGTTTTTACCTTTTGTAGAAAAAGATCTTTGAAAAACTTGCAACTGTGCTTCTTTTGGCATAAATAAATTATTGTGTACCGAAAATAATATATTATCACCTTGGTCAATACAATTCAAAGTAACCGTTTCATCGAATTTCGAAGCTTCTAAAGCATTTTTAAGCATATTTATAACTACTCGCTTCAATAGGACATCATCCGTTTTAAAATTTAAATCATCTGCATCTGAAAGGATAACAATATTTTTTTTAACTGCAACTGAATGAACAGACAAATATGAAACACTATCACGCAGAATATCTAATGATGAAACCATACTAAAATTTGGCTCAAGTTCGCCATTTTCAGCATTTGCTAAAGCTCGTTGTGATAGAATTTCTTCCAATAATTCATTACTCAATCTATCAACAACATTAATATATTTTTCCATTTCTTTAGGATCTGGCGATTCTTTCAAAAGCTCTGCAAAGCCGCGTAATCCTCCTGCAATATTAATAATATCATGAAAAAAAATACGTTCTAACATAGACCTCCTTTTCTCATCACTAATATCATCAACAGATAATATAGAATAGGTATTGTCTTTAAAAACAAAAGGAGTTGAAGTAACTCTTAAATCTAAAAATTCGTGTTTATCATTAATCTTAGCTGTAATTCGACATTCTTTTGTAACCTTTGAATTATTAGTTTGACTCTCTACAATGGCATTAACAGCTCCGCAATATCTGCAATTTTCGGAAGTACCACAACCAGCTTCCATTAAACTCGCATTTACACATTTTAAAGCCTCTCCAGGCCTTAATCCAAATAATCCTTTTTTATCGATAACGCCCAAGAAATTTACAAGCGCGTCATTTGAAAAAACAATTTGCCTATCTCTATTTATAATTGCAGCAATCTCAGGCATTGCATTTATAATCACACTTATATATTGATCTGTAACTAAAACTCTATTTTCTAATTCTATTTGCGACAAAGATGCTCTTTGTGGCGAAGCAAAAAAACTTTCTAAATCCATAATAGCCTATTTTTATACAAATATAAGTAATTTATCAATAAAAAAATGCGAATACGAAAAAAAAAAAGCATCTATATTTCTATAAATGCTTTCTTAATTGTGACCCCGTCAGGATTCAAACCTGAAACCTTTTGATCCGTAGTCAAATACTCTATTCAGTTGAGCTATGGGGCCCTAAATTTGAGGGTGCAAAGATACAAAAATAATTAGAATTACAAATCATTTTCTAAATAATTTTTATCAGTTTTATTCGTTTACTTTTTTATTACACAAAAAAAATGTAGGTTTGTAAATTATATTTTAAAGTTTCAATTCACATGATAAAGAAATTAATTCTTATTATAATATGCTTATATATATTTAGTTATAATGCATTATCTCAGTTTTCATACAATTTGGAAAAGAATAGTTTATCCTTTAAATTTAAAGACAAAAACCTATTTTATGAAAATACCGAAAAAAACAAAGAAAGAGGTGTTGATAAACGAGGTTTAATCTTTGGAATAAATATGGGAATGTTGAAGGGAAATTCATACAATGCTATGTATTACAATGGAGATACAGCTAGAAATGAAAACAGCATAAATTATATTCTTAAAAACACTTACCAATATAATGAAATTAAACACCAGTTAAATGAAAGAAATTTCAAATTATATGCATTACCCAACAATATGTCATATAATGCTTCGATAATGGTAGGATTTTATGCACGTTACAATTACAACAACACAACTGGATATTTTATATCATTTAATTTTTCAAAATTGAATACCAATGGTGTTTTTTCGTTGAGCATTGATTCTGCAACTTTTACGTCAGAACCAGCTCTTAGATATTTTTCGATTTACGGACAAGAAGAAAGAACATATATTGATATTGGCTTACATAAAGAATTTTATTTAGGTGATAAATCAAATTTTTTTGTGGAAGGTGGCATTAATTTTACAAATACTTTGGTAAAAAAGAATGGAATCGTAATTGGCAATTTAGACTACAGTATAATAAATGTGTATGGCAATCAACCATATACACCTGGTTCTGGTGCAATACCTTATGAAGTTAGACAAGGAGGAATTGGATTTGGATTTTTTGGAGGTTGCGGTGTTAATCTAAATTTCAATGACAAAATTAGCGTTGACCCTGGTTTAAATCTGTATTATCAAAGCATTAACCTCTTGGGATATGAACAATACCGATTAAATTATTTTTTATATGTTAGATTAATGATGCGAAATTTTTTATAAATGTTTGAATTAAAAAAGCTTAATAAAAATGACAAATCTCTATTAATTTCCGTAAAAGAAATTTACGAGAGTTCATTTCCACCCAATGAAAGGCGAGATTTTAAATTGGTAGTTGATTTAATTGATAATCAATCTTTCTCACTATCAGCAATTCGTTTCGAAAATCAAACAATTGGGTTTTTATCATGTTGGTTTTTTTTTGATTTTACTTATATTGAACACTTTGCAATAGACAAAGACTATAGAAACAATGGAGTTGGGAGTTTTATTCTCCAAGAATTTATTAATAAAACCACAAATAAAATTATTTTAGAAGTCGATTTACCAGAAGATGACATTTCTTTCAAACGAATTGTATTTTACAAAAAATTCGGTTTTACTATTTGCAAAGAAACCTATATACAACCGCCATATGATTCATCTAAAGAATCAGTACCAATGCTTATAATGTCAAGTGAAGAAATTGAAAGTAAAGTAGAATTTGAAACAATAAAAAAAACGCTTTATCAAAATGTATATTTAACTGATTGTGTTTAAGATAGTAAATTAAATTCTAAAAACAAATCAGAAAACCATTGCGGACAATTGCAAGGTTTCATTGTTTTTTTATCAACAAAAACTAAAATCGTTTCAGCTGTATTTATCAGTTTACCATTACAATATACTTCATACAAAAACTCCATTTTTACAGTTGGCTTTTTGCAAATTTTAGTAATAATACTCAGTTCATCGTCATAATGAGCAGGTCTTTTGTAAACAACATTAAGATGAACAACTGGCATCATAATTCCAGAATCTTCCAGAGCTTTATAACTAGTACCAATACTTCTTAATGCTTCAACTCTTGCAACTTCATAATATTGTGCATAATTACCATAATAAACAAAACCCATTTGATCAGTTTCAGAATATCTAACTCTTATTTTAAACTCAGATAAAAACATTTTAATTTTTTCTACAAAGTTATCAACATCTTTGAAAGTAAAAAAATTAAAAATAAAGTCAATTCCTTTTCATCTGATAATCAATACTATAAAATTTTGTATAACTGAATATTAACGATTTAATAACTTTATTTATATTGAGTATAAATTACAAAAAAAATATAAAAAAAATTTTTTTATAATTATTTTTTACTAATATTGTAAAATCTAAATTTTCAGAATTCTTATATTTATTTATTTCACATTGTGCAACATAAGTAAAAATGAAAAAATAGATTGAAAAAAAACAAAAAAAATCATATACAATAAAAATAAATAAAATACAAGCAAAATATCATTTTTTTTTTAACTTTTTTTGAAGCAATTTTGTTGAAAAAATAATCTTCCTATTTAGAAATTAAATATTTTCTTATTAATTATTTGATTTTTAAACACTACAAAAAATAACTATAAAAAAACACAGTATTAATGTTGACAATGGAAAAACATTACAAAGAAGTTTGGGACAACTGTTTAGCAGTAATTAAGGATAATTTGGGGAACAGCCAAAGTTATAAAACATGGTTTGAGCCTATAAAGCCTGTAAAACTCGAAAACAATGTGCTTACGATACAGGTTCCAAGTCAATTTTTTTACGAATGGCTTGAAGAACATTATATTGGGTTATTAAAAAAAACCATTAAAAAAGAATTAGGGGCAGAAGGTAGATTAGAATATAGCATTGTAATGGATAATTCAACCTTCGGAAATCCGCCTTTTACAATAAATATGCCAACTGCAAACAGAAAAGCAGTTCAAAATCAAGCAGTAAGTATGCCTATAGATATTAATAAAAATTCATCAAAAGATATTCCAAATCCGTTTATAATACCCGGGTTAAAGAAAATCAAAATTCACTCGCAATTAATAGACCATTACTCTTTTGATAATTTCATTGAAGGAGATTGCAATCGTTTAGCACGCTCAGCTGGCTATGCTGTTGCAGAAAATCCTGGTAAAACTGCATTTAATCCATTATTGCTATACAGCCAAGTTGGCTTAGGGAAAACCCACCTTTCACATGCAATAGGTATTCATGTGAAAAATAATTTCCCTGACAAAACCGTTTTATATGTAACTGCCGAACAATTTGCTCAGCAATATATTGACTCTGTTAGAAATAATAACCAAAATGATTTTCAACATTTCTATCAAATGATTGATGTTTTGATAATTGATGACATTCAATTTTTAGCTGGCAAAGAAAAAACCCAAGATATTTTTTTCCATATATTTAATTTTTTGCATCAAAAAGGCAAACAAATTGTAATTACTTCAGATAAAGCACCTGTTGAAATGACTGGCATGGAACCTCGTTTGATTTCACGTTTTAAATGGGGATTATCTGCAGATTTGCAAATACCAAATATTGAAACAAGAATTGCTATACTTCAGAAAAAACTATATAGCGACGGAATCCAAATGGATAATGAAGTTATTGAATATTTAGCATATAGTATTAACACCAATATCAGAGAACTTGAAGGAGCTCTAATTTCACTTTTAGCACAATCTTCTCTTAACAAGAAGATAATTACGCTAGATCTTGCACGCCAAATGATTGATAAATTTGTAAAAAATTCATCTAGAGAAATATCCATCGATTTTATCCAAAAAATAGTTTGTGATCATTTTTGTATTACCGTTGACAAAATTGCTTCAAAAACTAGAAAAAGAGAAGTTGTTCAAGCACGACAACTTGCTATGTACTTCTCAAAGAAACTTACTAAAGCATCATTAGCAGCTATTGGCTTGCAATGTGGCAATAAAGATCATGCAACCGTTTTGCATGCTTGTAGAACTATTAATAATTTATACGAAACAGATAAAAAATTTAAAACCAGCGTAGATGAACTTGAGAAAAAAATTAAATTATAATTTTTTTTAATTATTAAATATTATAAGTGTAGGCTATTTTATCCTGCACTTATTTTTTTATAATCACAAATAAATATTTTTAAACAATTAAAAAATGAGAATATTAATAGTTTGTCATGGAAATATTTGCCGTTCTCCAATGGCTGAAGGCATTTTAAAAAACAAATTAGAAAAAGCTAATAAACATTATATCATGGTTGAATCTGCTGGGTTTGAACCATATCATGATGGAGACGAACCCGATAGCAGAGCTCAGGCTACCATGAAAAAACATCATATTGATATTAGTAAACAAAGAGCAAGATTATTTAATGTATCAGATTTTGATGAATTTGACCATATTTACTTTATGGATGAAAACAATCTCAATTATTTAAAATCATTTGCAAGAAATCAATTCGATCTTTCTAAAACAGATTTTATTCTTAACGCAACAAATCCAAACAAAAACTATTCAGTTCCAGACCCTTATTATGGAGGAAATGATGGTTTCGAAATGGTTTTCAAACTACTTGATGCAGCTTGTGAAAAAATAAGTAAAACACTTTAAATAATGATACTATCAAAAAATGAAATTGAAGAAACCCTAATACGAATATCTCCATATATCCACAATACACCAGTAATTACATCTGAAAGACTAAATAAATTATTTAATACTTCTATTTATTTTAAATGCGAAAACCTTCAAAAAGCTGGAGCGTTTAAAACCAGAGGTGCTGTAAATGCTGTTTTCTCATTATCTGATATTGAATGCATTAATGGAGTAGCAACACATTCATCTGGAAATCATGCACAAGCATTAGCAAGAGCAGCTATGTTAAGAAACATTGATTCACATATTGTTATGCCAGAAGATTCATCAAAAGTAAAAATTGAAGCTGTAAAAGGATATGGTGGAAAAATTACTTTCTGCAAATCTAATTTAGAATCAAGAGAAACTACTCTAAATGAAGTAATTAAACAAACAAATGCAATTGAAATTCATCCATATAACAACCATAAAATAATTTGTGGTCAAGCAACTGCTGCATTAGAATTTTACAAAGAAATTAATCAACTTGATACAATTATTGTTCCTGTTGGTGGAGGTGGATTATTAAGTGGCACAGCATTGTCAACTTTTTACTTTTCGCCTAAAACAAAAATAATTGCAGCAGAACCCATTCAAGCAAATGATGCATTTTTATCTTTTTATTCAAAAGAATTTTGCCCATCTATACAACCTCAAACCATTGCAGATGGATTAAGAACTTCTTTGGGATCAATTACTTTTCCAATAATCTTAAAATATGTAAATCAAATTATTACAGTAAAAGAAAAATCTATCATTGAAATGATGAAACTATTTTGGGAAAGTACAAAATTAATTATAGAACCATCTTCAGCTGTATGTTTAGCAGCAATTGCTGAAAATAAAAATGAATTCAAAAATAAAAAAATCGGAATCATTATCTCGGGAGGTAATGTAGATTTAGACTTACTTCCATGGACAGAATCCAATGTTTATTAAGCATTAAAACCAAAATCTATGAAAAAAGGAAAACTTTACTTGATACCTACAACAATTGGTGAAACAAAAATAGACAAAGTATTACCAAAATATAATTCTGAAATATTAAACCAAATTGATCATTACATCGTTGAAGAATTAAGAACCGCCAGACGTTTTTTAAAAAAATCGGGTATAAATAAAGCAATAGATGATTTGGTTTTTTATGTTTTAAATGAACATACTAAACCAGAGGAAGTATTTAATTATTTGGAAATGATTGAAAAAGGTGAAAATATTGGATTGCTATCAGAAGCGGGGGTACCATGTATTGCAGATCCTGGAGCAGATATTGTAAAAATTGCTCAAGAAAAAAGCATTGATGTAATTCCTCTTATCGGTCCATCCTCTATCCTACTTTCATTAATGAGCTCTGGTTTTAATGGACAAAATTTTGCATTTTTAGGATACCTTCCTATCGATAAGAAACAAAGAACTGATAAATTAAAAGATATTGAAAGAAATATCTATCAAAACAATCAAACTCAAATATTTATTGAAGCTCCTTATCGTAATAATCAATTAATTGAGGCCATATTAAATACCTGTCGTAATGAAACCATGCTTTGCATTGCTTGTGAATTAACAACTGACAATGAATTCATTAAAACTAAAAGTATTTCAAACTGGAAAAAAACAAAATTTGATTTTCATAAAAAGAATACTGTTCTATTGCTTTATAAATAAATAAAACCAATAAATACTCTATGAATTTAAAAATATTACATACAGCAGATTGGCATATAGGACAATTTTTTTTTGAATATGATAGAAATCTTGAACATTTACATTTTTTTGAGAATTTAAAAAAAATTATTGAAATTCAAGAAATTGATTCACTAATCATTTGCGGAGATATTTTCGATGTCTCAAATCCATCATCATATTCAATTTCAATATTTTACAAACTCCTAATTGAATTAACTAATCAATTTTCATATCTTCAAATTATAATAATTGGAGGTAATCATGATTCAGCTTCAAGACTCGAATTACCAAACCCAATTTTAAAACATTTTAATATTAAAATTATTGGTAATATTGAAAAAGATATAAATGGAAAAATTTTACACGAGAAACTAATAATACCCTTAAAAAACAAAAATGGTGAAATTGCAGCTTATTGCATGGCAATCCCTTTTCTTAGACCTGGAGAAGTACCGTCTGTAACAAATTCAATTTCACCATATTCAGATGGCGTAATCCAAATATATACAGAGGTTTTGGCTGAAGTAGAAAAAATAAAAACCAATAAGCAAGCTATTATTGCTTTGGGTCATTTACATACTATAAAAGCAGAAATATCAGAAAATGATAAAAATGAAAGACTTATATTAGGTGGCTTAGAACTTATTAATCTGCAATGTTTTAACGAAAGAATCTCATATTTTGCACTAGGACATTTACATAAAGCACAAAAGATTTTTGGATTAGATCATTTTAGATATTCTGGAAGCCCAATTCCAATGTCATTTTCAGAAAAAAATTATCAACATCAGGTAGTCGTTATTGAATTTGAAAATAACAAAGCAAAAAAAATAGAATCTATAGAAATTCCTCGTCTAATTGAATTATTAAGAATTCCTCAAAAGCATGAAGAAATTCAATTTGTTTTAAATAAATTAAATAAATTGGAAAGCAACATTGGTAACGAAGAAATTAAAAAAACTGCACCTTATTTAGAAGTAAGAGTATTACTTAAAGAGCCTGAACCAAATTTAAGATATAAAATTGAAAAGGAAATCGAAAATAAAAATGTTAGATTAGCTAAAATTGATGTGAAATATTATAATGGTAATCAAACAAATACAGCAAATTTCATTAACAATGAAGAATTACAAAATTTAAATCCTATAAACATTTTTGAAAAGATTTTTCAATCAAAATATAATACTGAAATTCCTGAGAAATATAAAATATTATTCAAAAAAACATTAAATGAGATAAGCAAATAGAAAAAACAGCATGAAAATATTAGCAATCAGAATTAAAAATTTGGCATCAATAGAGGGCGAATTTGAAATTGATTTCAAAAAAGAACCATTGAAATCTGCAGGTATATTTGCAATTACAGGATCAACAGGATCTGGCAAATCTACAATACTTGATGCAATATGTCTTGCACTTTTTGCGAAAACACCACGAAATATTGAAGCAAAAGAAAACGGAATAGATTTAATTGATAATGGCAATAACAAAATAAAGCAAGGAGATATTCGAAGTATTTTGAGAAAAGGATGTTCAAATGCTTATGCAGAAGTAGATTTTATAGGCATTGACAAACAAACCCATAAAGCAAGTTGGAATGTTAGACGAGCTGGAAATAAGGTAAATGGAAATTTACAATCTGATACTATTGAACTGCTAAATTTAGAGAGTAATTTAAAATTTCTTGAAAAGAAAACAGAAACACTAAAAGAAATAGAAAGATTGCTTGGATTAAATTATGAACAATTTACACGTTCTGTTTTACTAGCACAAGGCGATTTTACAGCATTTTTGAAAGCAGAAAAAGATGAAAAATCATCACTACTTGAAAAACTAACTGGTACCGAAATATATTCAGATATTTCAAAAAAAATATACGAAAATTACAAAAACTCAGAAGTAGAATTAAGAGAACTAAATATAAAAATTGAAGGAATTAAAACCCTTCCAGATTATGAGTATATTGATATAATAAATAAAAGATTACTTATATCATCACATATTACTGAAATAGAATCTATTATACAAAAAAATATTGAATTATTAAAATGGCTTGATGAATTATCAAAATTTGAAAAGGAATTAGAAGAATCAAAAACTAATTTAACTAAAACACTAGAAAATAAAGAGGCAAATAATGAAAGACAAAACAAACTAAAATTTATTGAAGCCATTCAGGATTTTAAAATCATTTATAACAATAATAAAATAATTGAAGACGCTTTATTAAAAAAAACTGAAGAAAATAAAATAATTGTAAAAGAAACTCAAAATATCCAATTAATTATCAACAAATTATCTGAAAATAAAATAAATTCAGAAAATTTATACCAAAACTCAATTTCTGAAAAAAACAAGGCACAAGTTTTAATAGACAAAGCTAAAGAACTAGATATCATCATATCAGAAAAAAAAGAACAATTCAATTTTCAGAATGAAGAAATTAATAAAGATATTATACAAAAACAAGAAACAGAAAAAAAAATCAATCTTAATATTAACAATATCAAACAATTAAACAAAGAGCAAGATAAAATTAAAATATGGGAAAAAGAAAATGAAAATAGAAGAAAAATAGCAGACAACATCCTGTTTATTAACTCAAAATTAGCTGATTTAAAGAAAAACTACGTCATTAATAAAGGGTTGAAAAATGAAATAAACGATTATATCAAAAAAAATAATGAATACAATAACTTAATTGCAGCAAATTCAAAAATTATTGAAGAAAATGAGACAAAACTATTTAAATTAAAAAATGAATTTACAGCATCAGATGAATTAGTAAAACATATCAATATCAATAAATTAAACAATGACATTATTGGTTTGAATATAAAAATTGAAAAAATAACAAAAGGGATTGGTATATGGAAATTATACTCGCAAAACGAAGAAGATTGCAAAATGCTTCAGAATACAATTGATAAAGGAAATGAAATAATTAATAAACATATAAAAACGCTCGAAAACTCAAATAAATCACTGAAAGAAAACACATTAAAAAAAGAACAAACTCAGAAAATACTTACAAAAGCAGAAATTGCAACAACGGAATCAGTAGAAAAACTCAGACAACATCTTAACGATGATGAAGAATGTCCTGTATGTGGAAGCACACAACATCCTTATATAAAAGGGATAGATAAAATAAAAAATGTACTTGAGGAAATCAGATCAGAAGTAAATATATTAATAGCTGAACATGACAAACTTGTTAAAGAAATAGCTGGATTAGAAAGCATTATAATTAAAATAAATTCAGACATTGAGGTAAGCAATAACAAACTTAAAGACAAATCGAAGGATAAAAACGAATTATACAAAAGCTGGAAAGATCTTGAAATAGAAGAATTTATTGAAGAAAACGAAAAAAAAGATAAAATAATTTGGATGGAAAATGAGTTGCTAAACACAAAAAATGAAATGCAATTAACTCAGAATGAAATCACAAATTATAATAACACAATCAATAAAATAAATACTTTAAAAACAAACATAACTGATTTAGAGAAAAACAAAGCCCTTTCTATTAATCTTTTAGAGATTTATAATACTGATTTAAAAAATACAAATACAAATCTACTAAAAACAGAGCAAAATTACTTATCAAACGAGAAAGACATTACTGAAATAAGGATTTTATTAAATTCGTATTTTATAAATCAGGATTGGTTTTTGGAATGGGAAAAGAACAACGATTATTTTGAGGATAAGTTAAAAAACTGGAACAATGAATGGCTTGAAAATCTAAAAAAAGCAGAAATCTTAAAAAACAAAATCTTTGATTTTGAGTCAGAAAACAAGAGAGATAATGACAATTTGGAATTATTATCTATTTCAATTAAATCAAAGCAAGCTTTAGTGAACAATATAAATGAAATTTTATTAGATTTAAATCGAAAACGCAATGAAATTTTTGGCGGAAGTGATATTAAACTAATTGAAAATCAATTTTTAAATGCAATAGAAAATTCATTAGAAGAACTAACCCAAATTCAGAAAAAACTAACAGAACATAACAATGAGTTAATAAGATTAACTGTAATAAACGAGAAAAACAATATTGAACTTATTGATTTAAAAGATAAATTAATACTCATTCAAAATGAAATTCAAAAATGGATTAATGATTACAATTTAGCTAATAACTTAAGTATAAACCTAAATGACATACAACTAAATCTTAATTATAATCAAGATTGGATAGATTCAGAAAAACAATATTTCAAACAAGAAAATGAAAATATCATCAGATTAAAAACCACATATGATGAGAAAGAAACTAGATTTAAAACACATTTAAATACCAAACCATCAACAACAAATGCAGAAGATGCTACTGAAATAATAAAAAGCAAGCAAATATTATTGGAAGAGCAGAAACAAATCTACAATGAATTGGATTTCAAGATAAAAACAAATGAAAACAATCAGAAACTAATCAGCAATTTTTCAAAAGAAATTGAATTCAAAACCGAAAATTTCGAAAATTGGCAAAAAATAAACGATTTAATTGGCTCTGCAGATGGTAAAAAATTCAGACAAATTGCACAAGAATACACATTAGACATTCTGTTGAATTACGCTAACAAGCAACTTGATTTATTATCAAACAGGTATTATTTAAATAGAATAGAAAACACTTTAGCATTACAAGTAATTGACAGAGAAATGGGTAACGAAACACGATCAGTTTATTCATTATCCGGAGGAGAATCATTTATTGTTTCGCTAGCACTTGCATTAGGCTTAGCATCACTCTCTTCGAACAAAATGCAAGTAGAATCTTTATTTATTGACGAAGGCTTTGGTTCATTAGATCCAGCAACACTTTCAATAGCAATGGATGCATTGGAACAATTATATAATCAAGGGAGAAAAGTAGGTGTAATTTCACATATACAGGAAATGACAGAAAGAATTCCAACCCAAATAAAAGTAATTAAACAAATTAATGGCAAAAGCAGAATTGAAATATCTAGAAATTAAGACTTTATAATATCATTTTTAATTTTGCAAAAGCTATGAATTAAAGAAAAAATTTATTAATTTTGCAAATCTTTAGCCCAGGTGGTGAAATTGGCAGACACGCTACTTTGAGGGGGTAGTGACCGAAAGGTCGTGCAAGTTCAAGTCTTGTTCTGGGCACTTTATTTTTCAATTTTTAGCCCGGATGGCGGAATTGGTAGACGCGCTAGTTTCAGGGACTAGTATTCGCAAGGATGTGCAGGTTCGAGCCCTGTTCCGGGCACAAAAAAAGCCACTTAAGTGGTTTTTTTTATTATCCGAAATTATTAATATGAATACCAATAAGTTGAAGTGGTGCAATTTTTTGAGCTGCACCTAAAGCTATCGCTTCTCGTGGCATTCCGAAAACAATGCTTGTTTTTTCATCCTGAGCAATCGTTTGAGCTCCAGCCTCTTTCATCTCCAGCAATCCCCTAGCACCATCATCACCCATACCAGTTAATAATATCCCTAATGCATTACAACCAGCTGTTTGTGATACAGATCTAAACAAAACATCCACACTTGGACGATGCCTATTAACCAAAGGCCCATCTTTTATTTCAACAACATAATTTAAACCATTAGATTTTAACAACATATGCTTATTACCAGGAGCAATTAAAATCTTGCCTTTTTGAACAATATCTCCATTTTCAGCCTCTTTCACATTTAATGAAAACATCTCATTCAACCGCTCAGCAAAAGCTTTGGTAAAAAACTCAGGCATATGCTGAACAATTAAGATTCCAGAACAATTGATATTTACATCCTTTAATACAGAAACTATTGCCTCAGTACCACCAGTAGAAGCTCCAATTGCAATTACTTTCTCACTTATTGCTAATTTAGGTAAATTTGCTTTTTTAGTAAGAATTACATCAGCAGACAACTTAGGTTCAACAACAATACTTTTGCTAGGAGCAATTCTTTTTAACTTTGCTTTTGACGCAGCCTTAATAATGTCGCAAAGCATTATTTTCGAATCATCCATCAAATGATGTGAAATCATTTGAGTTTTAGATATTACATCTACTGCACCATACTCTAATGCAATAAGAGCTTTATCAGAACCTTTTTCTGCAACTCTAGATATAATTACAACTGGTATAGGATGTTGTGACATTATCTTTTTCAAGAAAGTTAATCCATCCATTTTAGGCATTTCTATGTCTAAAGTAATTACATCAGGTATTTGATTTTTAATTAAATCGGCTGCTTCAAACGGATTACTTGCCGTTCCAATTATTTCAATACCTTTATCACTTGATAGAATAGCAGAAATTGCTTGCCTTACAACAGGAGAATCATCTACTATTAAAACTTTTATTTTATCCATACTGTTAATTATTAAGTTGAAATTCTATTTAAAAATTTCATCATTACTTCTCCTGTAGTTGTATTAAAAATAATTTTACGTCCTTTATCGCCTCCTAAACTTTTTGCGACAACAGGAATATTAAAATTTCCTAACAATTCAATGGCTAAGTTATGATTACGTTCCCCTACATTAAAAAAATTAATATTAGATTCCAATACATTACCTCCACCAAAAACTTTGGCTTGTAAATTTTCTTTTTTTGAACCCATACTTATCATTTTCTCAATAAGTTTTTCTATAGCAATATTACCATATTTAGGAGATGCTAATCCACTACCATTCCACAATGGCAACATATAGTGATTAATTCCACCAGTTTTTTTTATAACATCAACCAAACAAACAGAAACACAAGACCCTAATACAGTGGTAACTTGACATGGAGTTGCACTAGTAAATACCGATGACGGAAATAGATAATGTGTTTCAATTACTTCTAAAGTATTCATAATAAATTCTTTAAAAAATCATTTCTTCATCATCTGTAAAAAACTCAGCATCGTCTTCAACAAATCCTAATCGAGGTTTATTGTCATTGGCTTCTGAGATAAAAACATTAAATGAACTCCCTTTATTAATTTCACTTTGTAGTTTAATATTACCACCAAGTACCTCAGAATAACTTGCCGCTATTGATAATCCCAAACCATGACCTTTGTTAAGGGTATGAATATGGCTATTTAAACGTTTGAATCTATCAAAAATAATCTCCTGATCTTCAATTTTAATTCCTTTTCCAAAATCGATAACAGAAAACATTAAACTTTCGTAATTTAATCTCACTTTTACAATTAATTTTTCGGAAGTTGAATAACTATGATCTATTGCATTAACAAGCAAATTTGAAAAAATTATTTTTAATTTATCTGGGTCTGTTTTAAATGTATTCGTCTGATTTTCTGTTAAATTCTGATAATCTAATTCTATTATCAAGTTTTTACTATCAGCTTTTGGTTCATAATAATTGATAATATTCTTAAAGAAACTATCAATATCAATTATTGAAATATCAGGAATCAAATCACCAGCTTCAATAGCAGCTGCTGCAAAAATATTTTTCAATTGAAAATCAAGATCAAAAGCTTCTTGATAAATCATTTTTCCAAATGCCTTTATTTTATCTAAATCCATATTTTCAGGATTTAAAATTTCTTTAGAAAGTCCCATTATCGATGCAAAAGGGTTAATAATTTCATTTCTTATATTCGAAATAAAATGACTTTTTAACTCTTCCGATTCTTCAAGCTTTCTATTAACCACTTTTAATTGGTCATACAACTGCTCTAATTCTAAAAGCGATTGTTTGTTTGCATTAAATCGCTTTTGTAGTTCTAATAACAATTCTTCGTCTTTCATTTTAATATCTGTATTAAAATTATTTTTTTATATATACTGATGGTTGAACATGCTGAAGATCAAACATTGAACTGCTTACAGTTTCTGAATGACCCAAAAATAAATAACCTCCTGATTTGAGCCTACTTAAAAGCTTTCTAATTACAATCTTTTGAGTATTTGCATCAAAATAAATTAGCACATTTCGACAAAATATTGCATCATAAATCTCAAATTCATTATAATTCTCATTCATTAAATTATGTCGCAAAAATGAAGTTTTTGAGCGAAGTTCAGGAACAATTCTTATGGTCTTTAATGAATGATCTTTACTTTTCAATAGATATTTTCGCTTAAAATCATATGGTATATCCCCAATATGTGAATCAGGATATATTGCCATTGATGCAGCTGCAATCATTTTAGTTGAAATATCAGTTCCGAATATATGATAATCAAATTCAGGAAACTTTATTTTAAATTCATTACAAATCATTGCTAATGTATAAACCTCTTCTCCACTAGAACAACCAGCGCTCCAGATTCTCAGTTTTTTATCTTGATTATTCAATTTAAAATCAACAAGATAATCTTTTGAAAAAAAATCAAAATGTTGAGATTCTCTAAAAAAATCAGTTTTATTAGTTGTTACCAAATCGAACATGGTAATTAATTCTCCATTTAATTCACCTTTGGTAAGCACAAAATCAATATATTCTTTAAATGTATCAAATTTCAACTCTCTCAATCTCTTATATAATCGTCCTTCTAACAATATTTTTTTTTGTTGTGGCATCTTCATACCCAACTCATTATAAATAAACGAACTAATTCTATCAAAATCAGTATCGGTCATTTTCTTAAAAGAAAAAATATTTTGATTAGTTGAGTTCATTTTGTCAGTTTAAAATCTTTCATATTCATTATCAAGACTATCGCTCATTCCTAAATTAAGCTTAAACCCTCGAGCTGACTCACTTGTTCTTGGATTTGAATGTAAATTAGAACCAATTTCTTTAGGCAAGGATTTCTCTATTTTTTTTCTTTTAATTCTCAAATTATGAACCTGACCAGTTTTAAAATAACTAACTTTATCGAGCATTTGTTGAGATTGTGCTTCCAATTCCTCCGAACTTGTTGCCATTTCTTCGGCAGCTGCGGCATTTTGTTGAATAACTTGATTTAATTGTTGAATAGCACTATTTATTTGTTCTGCTCCTGTATTTTGCTCCATGCTTCCCGAAGCAATTTCCTTCACCAACCTTGCTGTAACCTGAATATCAGGAACAAGTCTATTTAATAATTCACCAGAAACAACTGCAAAATCCACCGAAGATTTTGATAATTCATTAATTTCAGTAGCTGCTTCCTGACTTCTTTCAGCCAATTTTCTTATTTCGGAGGCAACAACAGCAAATCCTTTTCCATGTTCGCCTGCTCTAGCTGCTTCAACAGCTGCATTTAAAGCTAAAATATTGGTTTGAAAAGCAATATCACTAATTATTGAAACTTTATCAAAAATCTCTTTCATCGAATCTGCGGTCTTATTCACAAATTTATTTGCCTCTTCAATATCTTTAGCAGCTTTTACAGCAATTTTTTCGGTTTGAACAGCATTATCTGCATTTTGTTGAATATTAGATGACATCTCTTGGATAGAGGACGAAACTTCCTCTGCAGCAGAAGCTTGCTCTGATGCACCCTGTGAAACCTGTTGGGAATTAGAGCTCATTTCCTGACTTGCAGCAGTAATACTTTCTGAACTCAAAACAACACTAGAAACAATTTCTTTTAGTTTTAACATCATTATATTCATGGCATTGGCAAGTTCTCCGATTTCATCTTTCCTATTCAGAAAACGCTCTTCGACATTTTGAGTTAAATCCCCATTTGCAATAGCTTTTGCTAATCCAACTCCTTTTTTTAATCCACGTGCTAAACCAATTTTAATAAATTCGGCTACTAATACAGCTAAAATTGCAGCAATAATTGTAAAAATTAGAATTGAAATAGTTAACGATCGAAAAATTGAATCAGTTTCTTTTACTAATGATGTATCTTTTGTCTTACATAATTCAATTATATCGGTTATTTGATTATTTAAATCTGAACTTTGAGAAAAAACAATTTTTTCCTGATTATTAAAAACATCAAAATTAGCTAACAAGTTATCATAGACTATATTAATATCTGCTTTTTCTAATGCATTATTTTTTAATGTATTAATATAATTCAGATAAACTTTATCACAATTCTCACGATTTGATGATCTTATAAATTTCAACTCATTCAAACTACTTTCATCGCCTTTACACATTGTAACAAACTCAAATTCTGTTTTCTGAAGATTAATTTCTGTTTTTGATAGTTCATTACTTTTTTCTAATAAATTATTAAAATGAATCTCATTTTTTTTTGCTAATTCAGAAATTTGTATTTTTAATTGATTGTTTGCATTTTTGCTTTTATCAATATCAATTAAAGAATTTAGTCTTTGAAAATCATCCTTAATATTTTTATCTTTATTTATGAAATCAATATTTTTTAATTGTAAATATGATTTCAGATCATAGTTTAAGACTATGATTTTCATAAGATTATTACTATTACGAGTATGATCAATTACATGCTTAATACTTAACCAACAAAAAAGAGTTAAAATACCAGCTAAAATCATAATGATTCCAAAACCAATAGTTAACTTGTAAGATATTTTTAAATTATTGAATTTCATCACTTAATTCCTTTCTAATTGTTTTCTGAATTATCATTTAATTCATTAGCTGACTTAACCATAATTAACTCATCTGATGTAAATACCTTGTCAATATTCAAAAGCATAACAAACTCATTATCAATTTTGAACACACCTTTTATAAATTCTGACTTATATTTATTTCCAATTGCTGGAGCAGACAATAATGCCTGATCATCAATCTCAAAAACTTCTAAAACGGTATCAACCAAAAAACCAATATGCGACATTTCACTTTCAAATTCAATATCCAAAACAATAATACAAGTATTAATTGTATTTTCACTTATATTAATACCAAATTTAATTCTTGAATCGATAACAGGCAACACCTCTCCACGCAAATTGATTACACCTAACATATAATCAGGAGATTGTGGAATATTAGTTATTTTCATTAATTCAAGAATATTGAGTACCTTATTTACTGAGACACAAAATGAAGTTTCTCCAATTTTAAAAGAAAGATAACTATTTGTAATTTTTATTTCTTCATTCATGTTTTTTTGTTTTAAATAGATAATTTATTCACTATTTTATTTGTATCCATAACCAATGCAAGCGATCCATCACCTAAAATTGTTGCACCAGAAATTATTTCTTGGAAATTATAAATTCGACCTAAAGGCTTTACAACAGCCTGATATTCACCCAATACACTATCAGCAATAAGAGCTATTAACTTTTCATTGTAAAATACTACAATTGCATGCAGCATTTTCTGCTGTTTCGATGACTCAATATTAAACTCCTCTTTTAGATGCAAATACGGGATTTGCTTTCCATCAAATACCAAAAGGTTATAAAAATTATTTTTTAAAACTTCTACATCTACAGCATAAATCTTATAAATAGAATTTAATGGAATTACAAAGATAGTTTCGCCAATTCTAATAAGTAAGCCATCAATTATAGAAAGAGTTAAAGGCAATTTCAAAGTAATAGTTGTTCCTTTATCTACTATTGAATCAACCTCAACTTCTCCTCTAATATCATTTATATTACGTCTTACCACATCCATGCCTACTCCTCTGCCTGAAACATCAGTAACTGTAGTAGCTGTGGAAAACCCAGGATGAAAAATCAGATTAAAAATATCGCGTTTCCCTAAAATGGCAGAGGAAGATATTAATCCTTTTTCAATAGCTTTATTTCTAATTACCTCAGTATCTATTCCTTTTCCATCATCTTTTATTTGAATAATTACATTAGCCCCCGTATAAAATGCTTTCAAGCGAATTTTGCCTCTTTCAGGCTTTGCCTTAATTAGCCTAACTTCCTTATTTTCAATACCATGATCTAATGAATTTCTGATAATATGCAAAATTGGATCAGTTATTGATTCAACAATTTTTTTGTCTAGTTCGGTTTCACCGCCAATAGATTCAAAAAGCACATCCTTACCAAGTTCAATAGACAAATCTCTAACTAATCGCTGAAAACGAGTTATCATTGTATTTACAGGAACTAATGATATTTTATATGCATTATCCCTTAATTGGCGAGTAAGTTTGGCAATATTCTCAGAAATTGTTATTAATTCTGGTTGCTTTTGCTTATCTGCATAAGTTACTAATCTAGATTGTACCGTTATCATTTCACTTACCAGCTTCAAGAGTTCATCTAATTTATCTGTTGAAACTCTAATACTTGAAACGGAAGAATCCTTATTTATAATTTTTGATTGAATATTATTATTTTTTTCTTTCTCAATATTAAATTGCTGAATAAATGCTTGAGTTTGTTCAAATCCTTTAATTATTATTTCAGGTTTTGTTGTTTTAAATTTAAATTTAAAATCCTTGTCTTCCAATAAATTAGTTGAAGATATTAAATTAATTTCAAGCTGACAATCATCCTCTGCAAAAATAAAAACATTTCTAATGTCATCAATATTTTGATTTGTAGAGAGCAATATTTCCCACCAAACATAACATGTTGACAAAATATAAGTTTCAAAATCAGGCAATTTATCAAAATGAGGCGTAACAATTGAATTTCCCAAACTTGCTAATTCATCTACCAAATATAAAGGATTTGTACCATTTCTAAGAATTCCTTCATTAGGAATAAAACTTATAAAATAGGTTTTATATTCATCAGAATAAGAAGAAGAAAAATTAAGTTGCTGAATTTTAGGTCTATTTTGCCATTCTCTATCGGTTTGATTAATCAAATTAATCACTTTTTCTGAAATATTGTCATACAATATTTTTACATCAGGATTGTTTGCAGAATTTTCTGAGAGCAAAGATTTAATAACATCAACAGAAGAAAGGGTAATATTTATAATATCCTGACTAATAGATATTTTTGAAGATTTAATAAAATCATATATCGTTTCAAGGTTATGAGTAAAGCTACTAATTTTATCAAAACCAAACATAGCTCCAGTACCTTTCAACGAATGCATTGTCCTAAATATCAATGCAATTTGAGTCTTATCATTTGGATTTGCTTCTAAAACCAGTAAAGCAGCTTCCAAATCATTAATCAAATCGATTGCTTCTTCTTTGAACTTTGCAGTTAAATCTTCCATTTATCTCAAAAATTTATTTATAGCAAATAGCATTTTTTTTGCATCATAAGGCATAGTTAACCATGCAGATGAACCTGCCTCTTTTGCCTCTTTTGTTTTTTCAACTCCTTCATTACCCGATAAAAAAATTACTGGAATAAATTTATAATTTGGGTGTAATCTTATTTGCTTTGTTAGCTCAATTCCATCCATTTCGGGCATATTAAGATCTGTAATTACCAAATCAAAAACATAAGAATCAAGTAAAGGCAAAGCATCTTTCCCATCAAGTGCAGGAATTGTAAGGTAACCCTCTTTTTGCAATGAAGTACAAATAATTCTTGTAGTAATACTTGAATCGTTAACTATCAGAATTGTTTTTTGCATAATTTACCTAATTAATTTATTTACAACTTTTAACAAATTAGCTGAGTCAAAAGGTTTAACTATCCAACCTGTTGCACCGGCATTTTTTGCTGCTGTTTTCATCTCTATTTGAGATTCAGTAGTTAGAACAATTATTGGCAAATGCTTATATAAAGAATTACTCCTAACATTTTTGGTTAACTCTATTCCATCCATCTGCTCCATATGCAAATCTGTGATTAACAAATCAATATTTCGCCCATCAAAATAATTAATGGCATTTTTACCATCGTCACTCAGCAGAACATTATAACCGTTAGATAATAGAATATCATTTACCAATTCTCTTATACTTGCATGATCATCAACAAATAGTATTGTTTTCATTTCAAAAAATTATGCTAATTATTATTGAAAAAATTCCTTGAGATTAATTCCCGAATTATCTAAAATAGATTTCATCTGTTCGGAAATATCAAAACTGAATTTATAATTTTTATTTTTATACTTTAAAGTGTTTTTTAAAGATAAAAGCAATTGTATAAAAGTCAAATCAATCACTTCAATATTCTTTATTTCAACTTCTAATATATTATATTCAGAAACAAGGGGTAAAATTTGTCTATAAAATTCTTCTTCAGAATTAATACTTGCATCACCTTCTATTATAATATTTACTGTTGATTCATTTATAACTGACAATGAAACATTTAATTTCCCCATTTCTAAACTTATTTTCCTTTTTTATACCAAGTTTTAAACATAACAAATATACTAATTAAAACAATAACACAAACTTTTTTGCTAGATTATTTTTAAAAAAAATAATATATCACATTTTTTAAATAATTTAATAGTTTTTGGCTTGCAATTAATCAGCAATCATAAATTAGAACTTTAATCCTTACCTATAAAAAATTACCACAAATACTTACATATACAATTGATTATATTGATATTACAAATAATAATAGATTAAAATATTTATTACAAATGGATTATTATATCAAATTATTTAAAAAATATTATAAACTTCAAAATAAAGCGATAATAAAATACCAAGTCATAATAATCGATAGAATTAACTTCATAAAAGTACCAGCTAAAAAACCTATAAATGAGCCCAAAGCAGATTTAAATGCAAATCCAGAATCTTTTCCTCCTAACAATTCTCCAACAAAAGCACCTACAAAGGGTCCAATAATAATTCCGAAAGGAGGCAATAAAAACATTCCCAACACAATACCAATTGTAGCTCCCCAAATGCCATATTTTGTTCCCCCAAATTTTTTGGTACCCCACAAAGGTATAACATAATCTAAAATGGTAACAATTAATGCTGCAACTCCAAAAACAACCAATTCATTCATTGTAAACGGCTTTTTGCTTGAAAACTGCAATAAAATTAATGCTAAAAATGAGAAAGGAGGACCAGGTATTATTGGTAAAAAACAACCTAAAATTCCTAATATAATTAAAACAAAACCAGAGATAAACAAAATAATATCCATAAAAGTATTTTTTACAAAAATAATATATTTAATGATAATATGTATTTAATTAAATATTAAATAGTTTTGCAAAAGATTAAAGTAAATTTCATAATTTTGCTGACCTAATTTTTATCTATATGAATTTTATAACAAAGCACAAAAAATGGTTAAAACTAAGCACTTATATACTTATTATAGGATTTGCATTAATAGGGTTTTTGCTCACATCTGTTTTTTTTGCTGTAAAATTAAATTTAACCAAACATGGAGGAAGCATTGATTTTAACGATCGATTTTTTCAAGAAATAGCTGTAAAAGAATACAATACTTCAAGTAGCGATTCAATTTATGAATTAAATAAACGTAAAACGCTATTGTACTCAAAAATCATGATTTTAAATGATTTTTATCCTAAAAATGCAGAACTAATTTTAAATTCATTTTCTAAAAACAATGATATTAGTGTTACTGAGAAAATGTTTGACGCTTTAAATATAAAACTAGTCAACAACAAACCATATCAAAATCAGATAAATAGCATCAAAATCGATACTCCCAAAAATCAAATATCAGATAGTATTTCAAATTACAATTTATATGAATGGATGAATACAGAAGAGTGGCATGTATTAAAAGCCTCAATACTAAAGGATGAGAAAATAATTGATAGTGTTGAAAAAGTAACTGGAGTTAATTCAAGAATGATTGTTTCTGTTTTAATTGGAGAACAAATACGATTATTTCATTCTAACAGAGAAGCTTTTAAAAAATGGATGCAACCTTTAAAAATATTAACTACTGAGACTAAATTTTCATTGGGAGTTACAGGAATAAAAGAAACTACAGCAATGAAAACAGAAAATTATTTAAAAGATAAAAATTCAGTATTTTATATTGGTGAAAAATATTCGCATTTACTAGATTTTAATAGCTTAGAAACACAAACAGAGCGTTATAGCAGACTTACAAACAACAAAAACCATTATTACTCATATCTTTACGCAGCACTTTCGATTAGACAAATAAATGAACAATGGAAAAAAAGCGGTTTCGACATTTCGCATAGACCTGAGGTTTTAGCTACCCTATTTAATCTTGGGTACGAAATTTCAAAACCAAAAGAAAATCCAAGTGTTGGAGGTTCAAAAATTACAGTAAACGATAAAGTCTATACATTTGGTTCACTAGCATTTGAGTTTTATTATTCAGGAGAACTAGAAGAATCTTTTCCAGTCAAATTCTCTGTATTTCAATAAAATTGCTATTTAAATCCAAAATAATCAATAGTAAACTTGAAAAGTCGAACTATTTGATTTTGCTGGGTTAATCCCGATTTATTTATTGTTTTAAATTAACTCAACTAATTTAATCACAATCAAGCACGTGCGGTATTCGATTGTTCATTTTCAAATGACAAGTTTGGGTTAAACAAATACAATATTTTCTTCACTAATAATTTCTTGACAACGATACTTTAAAAAAATCTGAGCAACTGCTAATGTATCACGTTGACAATATTTTACAATTCGCTCCAAATCATCATCCTCATAAAAAACCTTTCTTACCTGACTTCCATCAATATCATTTTTAGGAGTAGGAATATCAAAAATAGCTGTTAATAAATCAAGAGAAGTATAACTTTTGTAATCGCCAAATTTCCATAACTCCATGGTATCCAAATGTGTAATCTCCCATGGTTTTTTACCTGCAATATTTAGCAAGAAGGGTAATTTCAGCCCATTTATCAGAATTCTTCGCGCAATATATGGATAATCGAATTCTTTACCATTGTGAGCACATAAAAAATGCATGGGTGTATTAAAATGATTATTAAGCAATTCAGAAAACTCAGCTAATAACTTCATTTCATCTTTACCATAAAAAGATTTAATTCTAAATTTCCCTTCATGAATAAAACCTGTAGAAATACATATAATTTTACCAAATTCAGCATAAATTCCAGCTCTATTATAAACTACTTCAGGAGATTTGTCACCTTCATAAGAAGTATCTCCTTTCATAATATTTTGGGCTTTTCGATCCCAAAGTTTTTTAACTCTCTCATCTAATTGTTCATAAGAAAAAAAAGCGGGTACTGTTTCTATATCTAAAAACAATATCTTTGACAATGAAATTGAATCTAACATATATTAAATTTTAGGCAATAAAATTAATCATATATTTTAAATTAAAAATAAATATTTTTACTAATTTTGGTAAATAATGAGAAAAAAACACTATTTTTACATCTATCTGTTTGTCTGCATAATAGCTTATTCATGCAGTAAAGATGAGGATACTACAGTTCCTCAAATTACAATAAATGAACCATATGAATTTATGAACTTCAATGTTTTAGACACCGTTCAAATTAGAGCTAATATTTATGATGATAAAATTCTAAAATCAATTGAAATTGAAATTGTTAATACAAATTATCTCCCAATAAGCAACAAGTTTATTATTCAACCTAATACTAATGATATTTTTATATATGAAGAAATTGCTATAGATGATATTCATATAAAATCAGGTACTTATTACTTAAAAATCAGAGCTTTTGACGGGACTAATGAAAAACATTTATTTAGAGCTATAAATATCACCGGAACTCAAAGAAAATTTAAAGGAATTATAACGATTAATAAAAATAACGAAACATCTTATTCTGTTTTTTCGATAGATAGTACACAAAAACAATTATTTACTTACGATAGAGTTTTTAACTTTTCAGCAATTAATCATGATTTTCAGCAATTATACTTATGCGGTAGAATAAATGGAAAACTCAATGCTTATAACTTAATAGACAATAGTTTGTCTTGGGAAATTGAAGCTGATAACAATCCCCCAACTCCAAGTTTTGAAAATTTATATTTCAGTAATAATACATTATACTTATCTGGCTACCAATCATATATAACAGGTTTTAATCGTTTTTCAAGCATTGTTTATACCTCAGCTACTACTAACAATTATTATCCAATAAAGACGCTAAAAACAGATAATTTACTTATTGTAGAAGAAAAAAACAAAACTTCAGAAATAAGAACCTTAAGTTTATATTATACTCCTACAGGATCTTTAAAAAACAGTACATATCTCTCTTTTTCAATCAATTCCATGTTTGTAAAAGATCAAAACGAAATTATATTATTTGGGAATAATCAACAAAACCAAGCCGTTTTATTTTGGTTTGATATAGATAACCAGACTTTTTATTCACCTCACTCGCTCCCTAAAGAATTTATGAATGATGTTGTGAAAATTGACCAAAATAATTATTTAATTGCAACAAATTCAAATATTTATTGGTATCAATTGCAAAACAATAGTTTATCAAGTCTAATCAATAATATTAATGCAAAACATATTGATTATGAAGACATTTCACAAACAATTATAATAACATCAAATAATAAATTATTTTATTATAATTTCCCATCAGCAATAAAAACAGGAGAAACCATTATGCAAACACAAATTATAGATTTTCAACTAAACTATAATAAAACAAAAGAATAGAAATGAATCAAATAATTGAAACTGAAGACAAATCACATACGATCTACGACGGAAAAACGGGAGAACATTATCATTCAATACATGGAGCCATACAAGAATCCAATCATGTTTTTATAGAAAATGGTTTAAAATGCTTAAAAACGACATCTCAAACAATTAATATATTGGAAGTTGGACTAGGAACAGGATTAAATGTGCTGCTTACATTACTATATGGTGAGAACCTAAGTAAAAGAATAAATTATGTAAGCGTTGAATTATATCCATTATCAAATATATTAATTAATCAATTAAATTATTGTCAACAACTTAACAAAATTGAATACGATATAATTTTCAAATCCATACATAATGAAAAATGGAATATTCCATATTTTCTTTCTGATAATTTTATACTTAACAAAATAAATGCAGATTTTAACGACTTACAATTGGCAGAAAACTCATTCGACCTAGTTTTTTTTGATGCATTTTCGCCAGAAACTCAGCCAGAATTGTGGAGTGATGAAGTTTTCGAGAAAATTTACAAGTCAACAAAAAACCACGGATTTCTAACAACTTATTGCTCTAAAGGAATTGTAAAAAGGAGTTTAAAAAAAGCAGGATTTTCAATTGAAATATTACCAGGTCCAATAGGCAAACGCCACATAATTAGAGCTCAAAAGCAAATAGAAATTTCAGATTGTTGTAAACATAAACACTAATATATGTCTTTAATATCAAAATTTAATATCAGGGTTTATGGTTTAACAATCAATCAAAACAATGAAATATTGCTTACTGATGAGATTCATTATAATATAAAAATGACCAAATTTCCTGGAGGAGGCCTGCAATTGGGAGAAGGAACCATAGAATGTTTAAAAAGAGAGTATATTGAAGAAATGAATCAGAAAATCAATATTTTGACACATTTTTATACAACAGAATTTTATCATGAAACAAAATTAATAGCAGAAAAACAACAATTAATTAGTATTTATTATACAACAGAATTAATAAAGCCAATAAATTTTGAAATTAGCATTAATCGCTTTAGTTTTAAAGAAGAAATAAATGGTGCACAGATATTTAGATGGGAAAAAATTGATGAAAATCTAGAAAAGCAACTATCTTTCCCAATAGATAAGATAGTTGCAAAAAAACTTATAAACACATACAAATAAGCAAATTAACAAAACTTACCATTTTCATCTATTAAAATTCCCCAACTAATTACTGACAATTGTTTATCGTCATAATAAAAATCAATCATGGCATCTTCAAAAGTGAGTCGTTTCTCTCCCCAAATTTCAGTTTCAGTTTCATAACTTTCAAAACCATTTTCAGCCATCAAACTAACAATCTCACATTCACTTAATAAAAAAACTTTCTTCCCAAAAAGCAGCGTATCTCTGTTGCTACTTTCAATACATTCTAAACATGGTTTTATTGAGTTTATAAAGAAAAGAGCAAGATCTTTATCTAAATAATGTGAAATGGTTGTTGAATTATCATCATCAATCTCAAGACTTTCGACCTCCTGAGCTTCACCTAACAAAGCAGTTACTTCTTCTGGCGACATACCAAATTTGATATTATCTAAACCAATTTTTAATAAGATTTCGTTTTTATTAGTCATTATTATTATTTTTTGTTATTTACTATTTAAAAGGAGAATTAGGTTCTTTAGCCATATGATTATAAACGAGTTTATCAACCAAAGAAGGAAAAAACTTATTTAAAAATACAGTTAAATGTCCATTCATTGACATAATTAATGTATTTTTACGTTTTAATATTCCATTAATAATTCTATGAGCAACTTCTTCTGCCGACATCATATCATCTTCATTACGAGGCGTTTCACCTTGCATACTACCATCTTTAGCAAGAGCTGTTTTTCTGATATTTGATGCAGTAAAACCAGGACAAGCTATTAAAACATGTAAACCTTTTTTCAAATTTTCAATTCTAATAACCTCCAAAAAACCCTGCATTGCAAATTTTGAAGACGAATACCCTGATCTTCCAGGTAAACCTTTATATCCAGCAATAGAAGAAACACCAACAATACTGCCTTTTGATTGTAGCAAAAAAGGCAAAGCATACTTGGTACAATAAACAGTACCCCATAAGTTTACATCCATAAGTTGTTTTAATACACTCAAATCAACTTCCTCAAAAATGGCTCTCATAGAAATTCCGGCATTATTAATTAAAATATCAATTTTCTGATATTTTTCTATTGTTTGATTGATTAAATTTCTACAATCATCTTCAATAGTTACATCTGTTTTAATTGCTAAAGTATTACAATTTCTTTGATTTAAATCATTAGACAAATTCTGAATTTTCTCTAAATCTCTAGCAGCCAATACAACAAAAGCACCAGACATAGCTAATTTCTGAGATAATGCTTTACCAATACCAGAAGATGCACCTGTTACAATTACAACTTTTCCTTTCATATGTTTTTATTTACAAACAGAATTTATCAGTATATCAACTAATTAAAAGCCAGAAATACCATTTATGAAATTATAATTATTAAAGGATAAATGTACTATATTTTTTACTAATAATCTAAAAAAATCAAAAAAATATTTTAATATCATGTATATTTTTATCAAAATCAATGAATTATTCTGTTTGTGAAAAAAAATATGGTTTTTTATTAAAAACATTTTGCTATTTCAAAAATAAATACTAATTTTGCACCCTCATTCAGAACAACGATTATGTAGCTCAGCAGGTAGAGCACATCCCTTTTAAGGATGGGGTCCTGGGTTCGAATCCCAGCATGATCACAAAGGTACTTAACAATAGTTATGTACCTTTTTTTATTTGGTAATCCTATACCAAAATAAATTATATTTTTATACCTATAATAAATTTTATTGAGTAATTTTGCCTTTTATTAATTACATAAATTGCTTAGTAAAATGAAATTTACACCAGAAACATGCAGCATTAAAGATCAGAGAATGAAACCTTTCATTGACCCTGATGAAATCTGGAACTTAATAAATAATACTATATCTACAAAAGAAAGAGTTAGAGAAATTATTTCCAAATCCTTAAACAAACAAAGATTAACATTAGAAGAAACAGCAGTATTAATCAATGCTACTGATTCTGAACTTATTAATGAAATAAAAGAAGGTGCAAAAACACTAAAAAAGAATGTTTATGGCAACAGAATTGTTCTTTTTGCCCCCCTATATGTAGGCAACAAATGCACCAATAATTGCAAGTACTGTGGTTTCAGAACAGAAAACAAAGCCGCAATTAGAAAAACATTATCTGACCAAGAATTGATTGAAGAGGTAGAAGCATTGGAAGATAATGGTCAAAAAAGACTTATTTTAGTTTATGGAGAACATCCAGCTTACTCACCTGAATATATTGCACATACAGTTGAAGTAGTATATGGTGTAAAAAAAGGAAATGGAGAGATAAGACGTGTTAATATAAATGCAGCTCCATTAGATATTGATGGCTTTAGAACAGTTAAAGATGCTGGTGTTGGCACTTATCAGGTTTTTCAAGAAACATATCATCCTGAAGCATACAAAACATACCATATTGGCGGTAAAAAAATGGATTATGAATACAGATTAACATCTTTAGACAGAGCGCAAGAAGCTGGTCTTGATGATGTTGGCATTGGTGCTTTGTTCGGTTTGTACGATTGGCGATTTGAAGTTTTAGGACTTGTACGTCACACTAATCATTTAGAAGCATGTTATAATGTTGGGCCTCATACCATTTCATTTCCACGAATACAAAGTGCTGCATCATTAGACATTGATGGAAAATACATTGTAAGTAACGAAGATTTTGTAAAATTAGTTGCCATCTTAAGATTAGCTGTTCCATATACTGGAATGATACTTACTGCCAGAGAAAGTGCAGCAATTAGAGATGAAGTTATCAGCTTTGGTGTTTCGCAAATTGATGGTGGAACTAAATTGGAATTAGGAAGTTATTCTGCTACAAAAAACGAACATCAAGATTTAAATCGCGAACAATTTGTAATAAATGACAATAGATCATTAAATGAAATTATTGATGATTTGCTTGACAAAGATTATTTACCATCTTTCTGCACAGCTTGTTACAGATTAGGACGAACAGGTGAACATTTTATGGAGTTTTCGGTACCTGGCTTTATTAAAAGGTATTGCACCCCTAATGCTATTTTAACTTTGGCAGAATACATAAGTGATTATGCTCCAAATGATACAGCTCATAAAGGTTGGTTGGTTATTGAGAAAAATATTGAAACTCTTGATAATGAAAAAACCAAAGCAGAGGTAAGAAATAGAGTAGAAAAAATTAAACAAGGCGTTAGAGATCTTTATTTTTAATCTAATATTTAAGTATTTATGAAAGAAATGAGAATTTTGGGCTTAATGATTACAGACCGAATAAAAGAAGCTGGCAAAACACAATTAACACTCAGTAAACATTCAAGAATTATTAAATCGCGTTTGGGATTTCATGAAGTTTCTGAAGATGTTTGCAGCAGAGTTGGGACAATAATATTACAACTGAGGGGCAAATCAGAAGATTTTGATTTACTTGAAAATGAACTGAAATTAATTGGAGGATTAGAATTACAAAAAATGAGTTTTCAATATTAAAAATTTTGAAATATGAATGAAATCAGAATTTTAGGAATAGCTGTAACAGACAATGCAGCTGAAGCGATAAAAGTACAGAATTTATTAACCAAATTCGGCTGCACGATTAAAACCCGATTGGGATTACATGAAGTAAGTAATGATGAATGTAACTCTGAAGGCATTATTTTATTAGAACTTACAGGCAATACCGACGAAATGGATAAACTAGAAAACGAACTATTAAAAATTGAAAGTCTGAAACTAAGAAAAATGATTTTCTAAGTTTTTTAACCATTTGTTATATCTGAAAACCACAAAATTACAGTAATTTTGTGGTTTTCTTTTAAAAAAAACTAGCATGAAAAAATTATTTTTATTTTTCACAATCATCTCAATTACAAACTTTTGTTTTTCACAGGAAAGTAATTTGTATTTTAATAATAAATCTCAATATTTAGGCCAAATTGAAGAAAATGCCTTTCCGATAAAAGTTTCTTTTAACTATATAAATAAAGGTAAATCGAATATAATTATTAAAGCTGTAAAATGCTATGATGATGTAATTGCTTCGAATTGGGATAAAAATCAGATAATTACACCAGGTAAAAAAGGAAATATTATTTTTACATATAATGGAAAACGACTTGGCGCATTTAATCAAAAAATACAAATTACCACAAATGAATTAAATACTAAAGAAATAAAACTCAATTTTGGGGGCGAAGTAATACCCAAACAACCAGGAGTTTCGGATAAATATTCGATTAAAATAGGCGAATTTTTGTTTGACAAAAACACCATTAATTTTGGAGAAATCAAGAATACCCAAAAGAAAACGGATTCAATATTCTTTATCAATAATTCGGGCAAAACCATAACCATTGAAAATTCTGAGCTAAACCCTACTTATGCAAAAGTAATAATTGTAACTAGTGATATTGCTCCAAAAGCAAAAGGCAAAATTATTGTAATATATGATGCTGCAAGCAGAGGAGCTTATGGAAAAACTAAAGATACAATTTTTATAAAGACAGGAGAAGAAGAAAACTTTCAACTCTATTTAACATCAGATATTTATGAAGATTTCTCGAAAGTAAAACCTGAAAAACTTAAACTTGCACCAAAAGCATATTTGATAAATACAAATTATGATTTTAAATTTACTAAACGGGGCAATGCAGTTAAAGCAGTTTTCAACATCAAAAACAAGGGAAAGACGCAACTTTTAATTCGAAAAGTTGACAAAAGTTGTGATTGTATTTCGGTAAAATATCCTGAGAAAATTCGTTTTGATAGAGATTCACCAATTGAAATAAATATGGAAACTCAACAATTAAAAGGCAATATTCATGAAACGGTAACTATAATCACTAACGATCCAGAAAACCCAAGAATTGTATTGCATCTAATGGGAATTGTTGATTAACAAAAAAAGTAAATAAACACCTTATAAAAGCTTTTAATATTACGAAATATTTTGTAGGTTTGTAGCTTATTAAATAAAAATTACAGATTATGCTAATAAACACTGTATTGTCTTGGTTGATAAAAAAACGAATACATCAAATTGAGTTATTCAAAAAATACCCACATGATGTTCAAAATGAATGGTTTAGAAAACTAATTTATGCAGCCGAGAATACAGAATATGGGCTAAAATTTGATTTTAAATCTATTACAAAACCTGAGCAATTTAAAAATAGAGTTCCTATAAATGACTACAATTCGCTTAAACCATACATAGATAGATTGATGCTAGGAGAACAGAATCTTTTATGGAATTCGGATATAAAATGGTTTGCAAAATCTTCTGGCACAACTTCCGATAAGAGTAAATTTATACCAGTAACAGAAGAATCGCTTGAAGAATGTCATTTTAAAGGTGGCAAAGATATGCTTTCAATTTATTGCAACAATTACCCTGATACTGTTTTATTTGACGGACGAGGGCTGGCATTGGGTGGAAGTCATAAAATTAGCGAAGTAAATAACGAAGCTTTTTATGGAGATTTATCAGCAATAATCATACAAAATCTACCATTTTGGGCAGAGTTCCATAGAGTACCTAATCGTTCAATAGCTTTAATGGATGAATGGGAAAGCAAAATCGAAAAAATTGCTTGGGCAACTATAGATCATGATGTTACAAATTTGTCGGGAGTTCCTTCATGGACATTACTTTTGCTCAAGAAAATTATTGAAATAACAGGAAAAAAAAATATAAGTGAAGTTTGGGGAAATTTAGAAGTTTATTTTCATGGCGGGGTCAGTTTTGCTCCATATCGCGAACAATTTAAACAACTAATCCCATCATCTAAAATGAATTACCTTGAAACATATAATGCAACTGAAGGCTTTTTCGGAATACAAGATAAAATTAATTCTGATGAACTGCTACTTATGCTAGATTATGGAATCTACTACGAATTTCTTCCTCTTGAATTACTGACTGATGAAAATCCCTCAACTTTATCATTAGATCAAGTAAGTTTGAATGTAAATTACGCAATGATAATTACTACGAATGGAGGATTATGGCGATATTTAATTGGTGATACCGTTAAATTTACATCCCTAAATCCATACAGAATAAAAATTACAGGAAGAACTAAAAATTACATCAATGCTTTTGGCGAAGAACTTATAGTGGATAATGCCATTAATGCATTAGCTATTGCATGTGAAAAAGCCAATGCAGAAATTACTGAATTTACAGCAGCTCCAGTATATTTAGAAGAAGGCAAAAATGCTTCACATGAATGGCTAATTGAATTTAGTAGAAAACCTGAAAGTATTGAATATTTTACTGAAATTCTTGATAATGCGCTAAAATCATTAAATTCTGATTATGAAGCAAAACGCTATCACAATCTGATGCTTAAAATGCCTTTGGTAAAATCAGTACCAACAGATACTTTTTACAACTGGCTGAAAAAGAAAGGAAAACTAGGTGGTCAAAACAAAGTTCCTAGGTTATCAAACGATCGGAATTATGTTGAAGAAATTTTGGAAATGCTAAAAAATACTACTTCATAAAATTTTCGTCGTAATCTACCAATATCACTTTAATATTACGCTTTGAAGCAAAAAATTTAATCATATTTTTATCAGCTTCAGAAATCATACCGTTAGTCCAAATATGACAATTGTACTTCCTTAAATATTCTCCCATAAAATGAATCATGTTATAATGAGCTGAGACTGCATTAAATTGATATTTTGTTAAAATAACTTCCAATTCTTCATAAAGCTCATTTTCTGCATATGAAGTTACAAAAGTTTCTGAAACATCTCTTATCCATAAACTTGTAAATATATCTGAAAATTTAAAAAAAGCAAGCAAATCCGGATTTGAGTTTTCTACAATTAATTTTGATTTCAAACCATATTTATCTATTATTACTTTCATTTTATCAACAGATGCATGTACATTAGATTCATTAAGATTCTTAAAATCAATCCAATAATAATAATTTGAGCAATTAGGAATACTATCTAAATAATCTTCAAGATTGATTCCTGAGGGGTAATCATGTCCAGTTTGAAATTGATTTAATTCGCTAATATAAAAAACATCCAATTCAATACCATTAAATTTTTTAAAAGCTTCAATTGCCTCTACAGCAGTATTTACTCTATGTTTCCATAATTTATTATCAGGAAAATTATAAATTGCAACAGGTGCTTCATATGCCCTATTACTAAACATATTATCTTTCTCGCAACTTAAAATTACAAAACTTAAAATTAAAACTAACAGAATATTATGTATAGATCTCATTTTTTAAAACTTTAAAATATAAAATATTGGACAATAAAATAATTGCAAACTTGCTACATTAAAAAATTATAAGATATAAAAAAGTTTGAAAAGTTTAATTACATTTCTAAAATCGGCAAGTTATTTAATATCTAATTAAATATCAAACATATAAAGAATAAGATATTTATTAATAAAAAATATAAAATATGAGATAAATCAAAAAAAAATAAAATGATATTTGCTATTATCGCTAATAATTGTATGTTTGCAAAACAATTTTAAAAAAATCAATATTTAAAAGATGAGAAAAATACTAACACTCTGTATGCTGCTTGTTGCAATGAATGCTATTGCACAAACATTTTCGCTTAACAAAAACCTAAAAAACAATTACATACCTATCAAACCAAAAGGAAACATCCCTGAAGATTTATGTAATTTATTTACAGAAGCTTATAATAAAGATAAGCAAAATCAGAACAATGAAAAAAATACACGTAAAGAAAAACAAGCAAAAGAAAAATTTTTGCAAGAAAGCAATTATTATCTAAATCAAATTTTAACAAGCGGCATTGTATTATATAATACTGATCTTAATGAATATATAGAAAAAATTTTGGATAAAATTTTGGTAAACGAACCAGAAATACGTAAAAACATCAGATTATATATTTTAAAGACGCCAACTGTAAATGCTTCAGCAACAGATAAAGGAATTTTATTTGTAAATTTGGGTTTAATAGCACAATGCAGTAGTGAATCACAACTGGCATTTATATTATCGCATGAGTTAATACATTATATTAAAAAACATAATATTAACCTATTTTTAGAAAAAGAAAAATTGGCTAGTAGCAACACCGTAATTAGGTCGGGAGCTTCAAAAGATTGGTTATATAAAACCCATTTCCGTTCGAGAGAAATGGAAACCGAATCGGATGAAAAAGGTTTTGAGGATTTATTCTTAAAAACGAATTATGATCTAAATCAAGCTATTGAGACTTTTGACGTATTACAATATGCTTACTTGCCTTTTGATGAAGTAGTTTTTGACAAAAGCTTCTTAACCGATTCTATGTTTTTTTTCCCTGACAAATATTTCCCAGATGCCATAAATACAATTAAAGCTAGAGATGATTATGATGACGAAAACTCTACTCATCCAAATATTAAAAAACGAAGAGAAGCATTGCAGGAACGCATTGAAAAACTTGACAATAAAACGAGAATAATTAATCCGATGGGAAATGATAACTTCAAATCAGTGAGAGATATTGCCCGTTTTGAATGTTTAAGACTTTTTATCATTGAACAAAATTTTACACAATCATTTTACAATGCTTGGTTAATGAAAAACGAATATCCTCAAAACCAATATATTGATCAAATTATTTCAGCTTCATTATATGGTTTATCAAAATACAAAAAGCAAGGTAGTATTGGAGATGTAGTTCCTAATGTAAAAAAAACTGAAGGTGAAATTCATGCTGTAAATTCGCTTTTTAAAAATATAAAAGAAAATGAACTGACTGCAATTGCCTTGAGATACACTTATAAATCGCTACAAAAGTATCCTGAAGACAAATACCTTACTGCTATTAAAGATGATCTATTTAAAGATTTGGTTGTTAAAAACAAAGCCGAGATAAAAACTTTTGAAAAAAATGCCCAAAATTATAGTAGTGCAGACATATCAGACGATAAATCAGACAGTTTACAAAAACAATCTTCAAAAATCAGAAATATAGAAAAAAAGAAGAAGAATCAAAAATCAATAGAATTTTACAATTACATTTTTGCAGGATTAATGAATAACGAAGCCTTTTTAACTGATTTTAAAAATGCTATAAAAAACAATGAAAAATCAAATGCAAAAAAGAAAGAAAATGAAGACAATGAGGATGATGCTGATACAGATGAGGAATTAGCTAATAATGAAGATGAGGAAGAACTTATCAGTACAAGATATTATCAACGAAGGGGGTTTAAATTAGGCATTGATAGTATTTTATTATATAATCCTTTTTATATCAAATTCGATTTCAGAAAGCAACAAGAACTTAGGTTTTTTGATACTGAAAAAAGTCAGTTAGCCTATATTGCCTTATTAAAAGAAAATGCACAAAAATTAAATTTAAATATGGACATAGTTTCTGCTAACGACTTAAAGTCAAGTGGAACAGAATTATATTTAAAACATCAATTATTAAACGATTGGACTGATGAGTTTAACAATTGGGATATTAATGGGAAAAAAGTATTATTTCTTTCGGAAGATATTAAAAGTATTATTAAAGATTATAATACTAAATATCTGAATCTTACAGGAATTATTTCAGCAAAAGCCAAACAGCTCGACAATAGAATGTTTTCATATATGCTTTATTCTGCGTTAAGTCCGGTAACTTGGCCTCTTACTTTCCCCTATTTTTTCAGACCTGCTTACAAAACCATGTATTACAATATGGTTGTAGATATGGAAACCGGTAAAAAAATCTATGTAAATGCATCTGCTATTGATATGTCAGATAGTAAAGCTTTACTTAATTCAAAAATTTATGACACATTCAATCAGATTAAAACCAAAGAATAACAATAAATTAGTAACAAGATGAAAACAATAAAAGTCGTTTTAATCATATTTATTATCAGTATAATAAACAACGGTATAACAGCTCAAGTATCAGGATTTTTAGGCAAAAAAAATGTGATAAGCGGAAGTTTGTTTATGAAAAGTAGTTTTGTAATGCCTAACAAAAATGCAAAAAAGGGTTATTTTAGCTTTAATGACCATTATTCTATTGAATTTGAAAGAGTTATTAGCAGAAAACATTCAATCAAAATTCATGCTACAACTTTTGATACCAAATTTAATCTTGTAAACAACGAAGATTTTAACGATCAATATCTTCATGAATTTTCTGCAAAAGCAATTGGTTTGGATTATGTATGGTACAAACAATCATCAATATCACCATTGGGTGCATATCTTTCGGCAGGATTTGATGTTTTTTTCTGTGATGTTTCTATTGATACTGCCAAAGTTAATCAAGGTACATACTTTTACGAATATGCTTTATTAGGAGCACAAAGAGTTACAACTCCTAGTTTGAGTGTAATGCATGCTGGAGCTAATATAAAAACTGGAGTTAAACAGATATTCTTTAATTGCATTAGTTTTGATTTAAACTTTCAGATTGGAGCTATTTTAACAAAGTCTGATTTAGGAGATCCTGTTAATAACTTCAATGTAAATGACGAAAATGTAATAAAAGAAAGAGTAGGAACTCGATTGTGGGGTCATTACTTGTGGGGTGTAAATTGTTCGCTAGGTTTTGTTTTCTAAGCTAAAGCTATGAATGGCAATAAACTATATCAGGAAATAATTAGTTACTGTAAAACAAATTACAATCAGGCTAATGTTGAAAAGTACAGCAGATATTTTAAAGGCGGGTATGATGCATGGGGCTTATCGCAACCTCAGGTAAACGATAAAACCAAGAATCTATCGAAAAACCAAGAAATTAGCTTAGATGTTATTTTTGAAGCATCAGAATTGCTATTTAATAGCGGTAAATATGAAGAAATCAGTTTTGTATTATTATTGATTAACGCCAGAGATAAGTTTTACACTTTGGAAACTCTTGAAAGGATTGAAAAATTATTTGAGATTGGTATTTATAATTGGGCCCATGCCGACACATTAGGAATGATGATTTTACCTAAATTTGTGAAGAAGAATATTGTAGATTATACATATTTCAATAAATGGATTTGTTCTCCTTTCAAATTTCAAAGGAGAAGTGCGGCAGTAACAATTATCAAAAATATAAAAACAATAGATTTGATTGAAAATTTATTTGCAATAATTGAACCACTAATGATTGACACAGAAAGAGAAGTACATCAGGGTGTTGGATGGTTTCTAAAGAAAGCTTGGGAGAAATATCCAACTGAAACAGAACTTTTTTTGATGAAATACAAAAACATTTCGCCAAGATTGATTTTTCAGATAGCATGCGAAAAAATGGATAAAGATCACAAACTTAATTTCAGAAAAGAAAACAATAAAAAAAGTGGCTTGAGTATTTAAACCTAAGCCACTTTTTTTAATAGGTTTTATAAATTTATTCGACACCAGCAAAGTATTTCATAAACTGAACGCGCATATAAGAAGAAGAATTTTCTGCTTTCTTATAACTCATTTTGCCTCTAAATTCTTCTATAGTATTAAAATTATGCTTTTTCATCCACTCTTCAATTTCGCTAAGCATTACTGGTATATATTTAAACCCTTCTTTATATAAAACTGATGCTACCTGAGTAGCTTTAGCACCTGCCAACAATTGTTTAACAACAGCTTTTCCATCATGAATACCTGTAGAAGCACAAATATCGCAATAAAGCTGATCAGATAGCAATGCCACCCATCGCAACGAAGTTGTAATTTCATCGGGACGGCTATATACATTACTGCTTGTAATTTCAAACTTTTCAATGTCAATATCTGGCGAAAAGAAACGATTAAAAAATACCAAACCACCTATTCCTGTCCACGACAATTTCAACATCATTTTTGCTAATCCAGAAAAATAAGAACTTGTTTTTACAGAAATAGGGATACTAAGTTGGCGCTTAATTTCATTAACAATATCAAAATATACTTTTTCGTTAAATTCACTAGAGTTATTTATATCGGAAGGTAACAAAAAAATATTCAGCTCAATGGCATCAGCACCTGCATCTTGTATTTTTTTTGCATAAGAAATCCATTCGGAAGAACTAACACAATTAATACTTGCAATTATTGGTATTTTTACCGCTTTTTTGCAATCTGATATCAAACTTAAATATTTGTCGAAAGAATGCTCTTCGGAATAATTACTTATATAATCGAAAGCTTCGGGATAAGCAAAATTTGCATCATTTTGCTTTACAGTTTTATTGATTTCGTGTTTGATTTGTTCTTCAAAAATAGATTTTAGCACTACTGCCGCTCCCCCATTTTTCTCAATTTCAATTACATTCTCAACTGAATTAGTTAAACCGGAACTTCCTACTATAATTGGATTTTTCAAATCCAATCCCATATATTTTGTTGACAAATCAATCATTTTACAAACTTTTTGATTACTAATTAAATTTTTAACAAAATTATGAATTTGTTTTTATTTAAACATATGTTTTATAAAAAAAATTTAACTATAAAACTATTCAAACTTTTATGTTATAGAAGAATAAATATGCAGCTAAGCTTAAAACTAATCAAACCTAAAAAAATCATCCATTATGTTTCTAGTTATTAATATTTTACAAAAAGTGTTTTGATGAACATCTAATTTATAATTTGGCATTTACGATTATCTTACTATCCAATTTTCAATTACAATATTTGATATTCTATTGAATTCACTTACATTTTCAGTAACCATAATTAAATCCTTTTCAACTGCTGTGCAACCAATTAATAAATCAAAATCGCTTATCATAATACCCAACTTCCTTAATCTTGTTTTTTCTTTTCCATAAATCATAATTGAATCGAAAATTGGCAAAATTGCTACTTGTTTTATAAAGGTTTCAATGATTTTAAGATTTTTTTCAGGAGACATACTGTTTTCTGCACCATAGACCAATTCTGCTAAGGTTATTTCTGAAATTGCAGTATTATGTATCCCTATTTTCTCAAATTTTTCAGATAGGTTGTATTTTCCTCTAAAAAAGTGAATACAGATATTTGTATCAAGTAAATATATCATCAGAAATCAATTGTTTTTTGTGATTCTATTCGCGATTTGATTATTTCATTAATAATTTCATCAGAATCCCGATTATCTTCCCATGCACCAAATAGGCTATTTAAGTCGAATTTGGTATTTTCTTTTTCTTCAATAGATTCTGTTAATTTAATAATTAATTTCCTTTTTGAATCATTATCAATTCGTGATAAAAATCCAAAAAATTTATTTATCGTATTATTTGTCAGCGCTAAACTCATATACTATTTTTTTGTAAAGATATAAAAAAAAACTACTTAATTCAATTTTAATTCATTATTTTTCAGCATTCTTATCAGTTTTATAATCATTATTGATTTTAAAGTAATTTCAATACAAATAAAGTAAAAACATTT
>CAZWRD010000008.1:45014-46223 GCA_964636105.1 uncultured Bacteroides sp. | reverse complement strand
AATTACTGATAACCACATCGGCTTTATTGGCTGTAAGTGGCAATTTTTCAATATCGCCAAAACGAAACTCAACATTGTTAAAACCTAATTTCTCAGTATTTTCTCTGGCTTTTTCTATCATAGTTTCGGTAAAATCTACACCGATAACCTTACCTGTTTCACCAGTTAAAGCTCTGGCAACAAAGCAATCGTTTCCAGCTCCCGAGCCGAGGTCAACAACGGTATCGCCTTTTTTAATCAGTGCAAATTCTGTCGGGATTCCACAACCCAAACCCAAATCGGCATCAGGATTATAACCTTGCAGGTCGCTGTAATTTTCGCTGAAAATGGTATAATCAACACCCGAACAGCAGGAAGAACCAACTCCACAACAAGAAGTTTCGTTTTGCAACTTACTCTGACTGGCTATTTCGCCATATTTTTCTTTTACTATATTTTTTTTTTTTTTGTTTTCCATTTTACTATATTTTTAATAGATATTTAAATTACTTTTTATTAGAAGAACAGCAATTATTATTTTTAATGTCACCTGAATTTATTGCTTTTATTGTATCATTTGCTGAAGGACAACATGATTTTGCAATACTATCAGTATTAACAGGGCAACATGAAGCCGGTTTATCAGTTGATTGCTTATTATTAATCAACGGATAAGTCCACATGATAATGCAAATTAAAGTAATTAGCCATAAAAATGTTTTGGATTTAAAGAAAGATACATTCTCTTCCTTTGTACAACAATTCTTAGACTCATCATTAGTTTCACAACAGTTTTTTTGTTTAGGTTTATAGGCTATATAAAAAGCATAACCAAGGCTAAGTACTGTAAAGGCTAAAAATATTGGTGTTAATTTGTTTAAAAACTGGATAGATGTTGATGATAAACCTAAGAAACCCAGTATAAATGTACCACCACAACAACCACTCAGGAAACAAGCCGGACCGCAAACACCCCCAAAACAACTTACAACAAAAGCACTTATGCTTGAGAAAACAGAAATTATTTTTGATTTCATTTTATCGATAGATAAAGTTTATAAAATGCTTCTTTAATTTCATCCGGTACCCGTTGGAATTCACTCCAGATATATTCATCAGAACCAGTTACATGCGATGGATCGTCGAAACCAATATGCAGACGATGTTTTACCTTGCCTATAAATGCAGGGCAACTTTCGTTGGCACCACCACAAACGGTAATTACATAAT
>CAZWRD010000008.1:0-44914 GCA_964636105.1 uncultured Bacteroides sp. | reverse complement strand
CATATTCAGACAGTAATGAATCTTTAAACCATCAATAGTTCCGTCAATAATTCCCATTTCTTTCAGTTCTTTCAAATGTTGCGAAACGGTAGTTCGGCTTAGTGGCAGAAAATCGGAAATATTTCCAGTTCTGATTTCTTTTTTTTCAGCTAAAAGTTGGATAATTGCAATACGGGCAGGATGAGAAAATATCCTGGCAAAACTCGCAAGTTGTTGTTGTTCATCACTAAACTCAAAAGATTTATTATTAGTCATTGCTTATTGTTTAATGACGCAAACATACGACATTAATTTGAATTAAATATAATTCTGATATTATTTTTTTGTTAAGAAATGAATGTAGTTATTAAAAAAGGGGATATATAAAAGAAAAAATGCAAGATTTTAATTTCAAAACCCTGCATTTCATTATATTAAATAAAATTGTTTACTTCTTGCTAAACATCTCTGTTTTATTGTCGTAATTTATAAAATATTTCCCTTTTGGTAGTTCTGAAGTATCAATATATTTTTCGGTACCTGAAGTAATCAGATTTCCTGCTTCGTCAATAATTTCGTACATGGTAGTTGCTGTAAATGCAATTCTGTCTTTAACTTTTTCGGTAACAATCATAATTTCTTTACCAGGTTGTGTATATTTTATTTCTTTCGATACAGTTTCTTTGTTTTTGTCATTTATAAACTTTACCCTGAATAAATTTTGTCCAGTGTTTGGGTTTATTTCATAAGTATATGAATTAAATCCGGTTGTATCTTTTGATTTTACTTCGCCAGCTTTAACCCATTTTTTCCAACGAAATTGTTCAACAATAAAAATACCTTCACCGCAATTTCCTTTAATATCCCACACCAGTAATCCTTTGCGATTAACTTTAATGCTATTAAAACCAAAATCAAATTTTTCCTGCAATACCTGAGGATTAATAATGCTTGGTTTACAAGTGTTTTTGTGGAAAATGCGGACATTAACATTGTTGCCCTTTTCAATACCCATTTGCGAAAAATCAACTTCAAAACTATTGGAATTCAATTCGTCACGAGTTTTTTTGCCATTCACCCAAACTTCATTTACGCAATAACTGTTTCCTGAACTCGGATTGTTTACGTAAATATTTTTCCCATTATAAGTGCCTTCAATTTTTATTTCTTGTGCAAATAATTGAGTAGCTATAAATAATAATATGATTGATAATAAGGATTTTATATTCATATAAAAAAATTAAAATTGAAATGCAATATTATAAAAAAAAAGGATGAAAGCTATAAGCAATCATCCTTTTTCTGAAAAATATTTTTTTTAATACTTAAAACCAATGGTAAGCATTATGTTATGACCTTTAATATCATTTTTAACTGGTGCTACCAAACTTGGGTCGTAGAAATAATAATTTTCTGTTTGTTTAGAATATGAATAAGCCATATCCATATAAAAAGTTTTTTCACGAAAACCCAACCCAAACGACATTACTTTGCGTTCTCCATCATTATTTACCGAAGTTGAATATGGACTGCCATATATTCCATAACCAGCTCTAAATGTTATTGGATCTAATCTCCATTCGGTTCCTAATCTGATATTTGCAGCAGAAGTATATTTCCCTTGTATTTTATTGTTTTCTTCATAAAAATCGTAATTATCAGATCTTAAGCGTGATTCTGCAAAATCCATAAATTCATAGTCAGCACTTATTAAACCATATTCTCCAATTACAAAAGCCAAACTACCAATTACTCTCACAGGAGTTGTAAGTTCATATTCGTATAATCCTTTTGGCGAACTTACTGAATGTTTACCTTGATTACCCAAATCTGATTCAATTTTTCTGCTATATTCATCTTGCATTGAATAATAATAAGTTGGTGTGTGGAAGGAAACACCAAGTCTAACCAAATCCACTGGGCGATAAATCATTCCGAACTTGAAGTTGATACCAGCTCCTGTAGTTGCCAAATCATCATACAAAGTAAAAGAATTGAAGTTGTTGATTTTATTTTCAGTATCAATTTCTTTGTAGGTAGATTGCTCAAAATAGCGGATAAATGGAAACCCAAGTGTAGCACCAATATATAGTTTATCGCTATAGTTTCCACCCAACGACATTACAACTTCATTTATTGAACCATTGGTTGCAACTGTTTTTCTTTGAGTTACATTGCCGTTTGCAACAGCTGTATAAGTTGTTGAGTCTCCTGTTGGATTGATTAAATAAGCATCATAAGCAAGGCGAGAATCAAATTCGCTAAGATTGTTTGGTTTATTGCCGCTAGCATTTTGTGCAAATTGTTGTAGCATCGAACTACCAGCATTATAACCTTCCATAATCATTCTGTTGTTGAAATTGTTCAGCCTGTTGATACCGAAGCCAAATTGAGCAGCTTTCCATCCGTTACCCGAAAAAAGATTGCCTCTTTTGTAGAAAGTATATACAAAACCCAAATTTCCCATATTGAAGTTATATTTATAATCCTCTCTTTTTGGAGAACTTAAAAAATCAGAATTGGTTCTGCCAATATAAAAAGATGGAGTAAATGTAAATTCCGAAATTTTGTATAAACCGATTCCCGCAGGATTAATGCTAAGTGATGAAAAATCAGCACCTAGTGCACCAAAAGCACCTCCAATAGCTGTAGATCTGGCCGTTCCGCCATAATATAATTGTGAGTATCTGAGTGCGTCCATATCATTTTGACCAATTGTAGTTGAAATTGCTGTCAAAATTATGATTATTGAAAAATATAGCCTTTTCATTTTTGTATTATTTTTTAATTAAACTTATTTTTAAATTAACGTCTTCTGTCATTTCCTCCCGAACTTCCTCCGCCTGATCTTGAACCTGAATTACTTCCGCCTGAATTTGATGGTGGAGGTGTGTATGTTGACCTGCTTGGTGCCGGTGCACTATAACTATTGTTAGATGGTGGAGGTGTATATGTTGGTTGAGAACTTCTACTCGAATTATTTACTGGTGGATTATAATTCCTTTGTTGATTATCAGATGGTGCTGAATAATTTCTGTTGTTATAATTTGGAGTAGAATTGTTGTTTTGATTAGATCTTTGATAATTCTGATTTCTATTAGCAGGTGTAGTTTGTTGTTGGTTTCTTTCATAAATATAATTTCTCTCGTTTTTATATTTAGGATTTTCAAACTGCTGGCTTGAACGTGGTTGCGAATAAGATGGTGAATTATAAGACTTTGGTTCATTCAGGTTCTCAACATTTGTATTTGGCTTTTCTCTTTGTATTTCTTGACTCGACCTGCTGTATCTTTGATAATTATTAATTCTAACATTAGCGTTGTTTTGATTGTTTGGAGTACTATATGTTCTTGAATTAGAATTGTTCTGTACATTCTGGTCATTTCTTCTGTCATTATTTGAATTTACAGGAGAATATTGGCGGCTATCGGCGTTAGTGTTGTTAAATTTGCTGTCGCTACCATTGGTTCTCGAATTTGAATTATTACTTCCATTACTTCTTACGTCAGATTCGGCAGAATTTGAATTTATATTTGAATTGCTAACAGGATTTTCAGACGAAATTCTTTTATCAGCAGTTGAATTTCCCGAAGGATTATTATTTGAACTTCTGCTAGAAGAATTAGTTACAACCTTATTGTCTGGTCTTTCTGTGGCATTTACAGTTGGTGTTCTTGATAAACTATTACCTTTAACACCTCCATTAGTTCCTAAATTAGAAGAAGGTACACTTCCGTTTGAAGAACTTGAGTAATTTCTAGGTCCAAAATAAGATGATGAACTACCTCCATAATAACTATCATTAGAAGCCCAATATCCATCATTATATCCGTCATTATATCCATGCCAATATGAACCATAGCCATAGTAACCACCCCAATAAGGATTGTACCAATTATTATAGCCAAAACCGAATCCCCAGCTGCTATAACCAAAGCCAAATCCAATACTCCAATAGGGATTAAAGTATGAAAATGATGGACCCCACCAGTTATATCCCATATAAATACTTGTTCCATAGTAAAATGGATCGTAATTATACCAATACATATTGGTGTAATAATCATCATAATAACCCCAATTTCTACAAGGGCTGTGGAATCTTTTCAATCTTGAAGAATATTGATAATCATAATAATCATCCGAATCATAGTTTGAATAATTAGAATTATCAGAATTTGAATTATTCAATTCATTATATTCAACATCGCTGTTTGTACTTGGTTCATTGTTATCAGATTGACTATCTTTGTATTTTTCATAACTTGAAGCAGATTTGTCATTTGATTGATTTTCGGTATTATAACTATTAGGTGTTACCGATTTGTAATCGCTTGACTGTGTAACTTTAAGTCTTTCAGTTGTTTGTTCGTTTTGAACTGCATCTTTTTTTTGTTTTTTAGATGTATAAACACCATCATCATCATAGTTTGATGATAATTGATTTGTTGCTGTACAGGCAGTTAACAAAAGCAATGGTAATACAGCTATTTTTAAAAGAGTTCTCATTATTAGGTCCTCCTCGATTTTAAATTATTTTATTTATTGTAAATCTTATGCTTATATTTTTTAATTTTGCATAAAATTTATACAGATTTTTTCTTTATAAACACACAAATTTTATACCAAAGTCAGGGATATGGCAAAAGATTTTACAAAAAGAGCTGATAATTATTCGCAATGGTACAATGAGCTGGTAATTAAAGCTGATTTAGCTGAAAATTCAGCAGTTAGAGGTTGTATGGTAATTAAGCCATATGGCTATGCAATATGGGAGAAAATGCAGGCTGCATTAGACAAAATGTTTAAAGATACAGGCCATCAAAACGCTTATTTCCCGTTATTTATACCCAAATCATTTTTCAGTAAAGAAGCAAGTCATGTTGAAGGATTTGCAAAAGAATGTGCAGTTGTTACGCATTATCGTCTTAAAACTGATACTGACGGTAAAATTGTTGTAGATGAAACTGCAAAGCTTGAGGAAGAATTAATCGTTCGACCAACTTCCGAAACGATAATATGGGATACTTACCGCAACTGGATACAATCATACAGAGATTTACCAATACTTGTAAATCAATGGGCTAATGTTGTAAGATGGGAAATGAGAACCCGTTTATTTCTTCGTACTGCCGAATTTTTATGGCAAGAAGGTCATACTGCTCATGCTACTCAGGCTGAAGCATTGGAAGAAACTCGCAAAATGCTTGATGTTTATGCTGATTTTGCTGAAAACTGGATGGCAGTTCCTGTTTTGAAAGGTGTTAAAACGGCTAACGAACGTTTTGCTGGTGCATTAGATACATATTGTATTGAAGCTTTAATGCAGGATGGCAAAGCTTTACAGGCAGGCACTTCGCATTTCTTAGGTCAAAATTTTGCAAAAGCATTCGATGTTAAGTATCTAACGAAGGAAAACAAACAAGAATATGTATGGGCTACCTCTTGGGGCGTTTCTACCCGATTAATGGGTGCTTTGGTTATGGCTCATTCTGATGATAATGGGTTGGTACTCCCTCCAAAATTAGCTCCTATTCAAGTAGTTATAGTTCCTATCTACAAAAATAACGAGCAGTTGGCACAAATCTCCGAAAGGGTTCTTCAAATCAAAAAAGCGATTGAAGCTAAAGGCATCAGTGTTAAATTTGATGATCGCGAAACCTATAAACCAGGTTGGAAATTTGCTGAATATGAATTTAAAGGTGTTCCATTGCGTTTAGCAATTGGTCCACGTGATTTGGAAGAAGGAACAATTGAAGTTGCTCGCCGTGATACGATGGAAAAAGCTGTTTATCAGCAAATTGATATCGAAAACAAAGTGGAGCATCTGCTTGAAGCTATTCAGGAAAATTTATATCAGAAAGCATTGAATTTCAGAGATATGTCAACTTATAAAGTGGATACTTGGGATGAATTTAAAGATGCAATTGAAAATAAAGGTGGTTTTGTTTTAGCTCATTGGGATGGAACAACCGAAACTGAGTTAAAAATCAAAGAAATGACTAAGGCTACCATTCGAACAATTCCTTTGAATAATCCACAGGAAGCTGGTAAATGTATTTTAACTGGAAATGCTTCAAATCAAAGAGTTGTGTTTGCAAAATCTTACTAATAATTTATTGATACTCAATTTACAACCCTGACAGGTTTTTATGCTTGTCAGGGTTTTTAATAAAATATAATTGATGAAAGTTGCTGGTTTTAGTTTTGTTCGTAATGCTATAAAATTTGATTATCCGATAATTGAAGCAATTACTTCTATATTAGATATCTGTGATGTTTTTGTTGTAGCCGTTGGCAAATCAGAAGACGAAACTCTTGACCTGATAAAAAGTATCAACTCTTCTAAAATCAGAATTATTGAAACTGTTTGGGATGATACTTTGCGTGAAGGAGGAAAGGTTTTAGCTGTTGAAACGGATAAAGCATTTAATGAAATTGGAACTGATTGTGATTGGGCATTTTACATTCAGGGTGATGAGGTTGTTCATGAAAAATATCATGATGAAATCAGAGCTGCAATGCTACAATGGAAAGATAATACTGATGTTGACGGACTTTTGTTTAATTATCTGCATTTTTATGGTAGTTATGATTATGTTGCGGATGCACCCAATTGGTATCGTAAAGAAATACGAATTATTAGGCCAAATACCGGTATTTATTCCTATAAAGATGCACAAGGTTTTAGAAAACAAGATAATGAAGTTCTGAAAGTGAAGCCAATTAATGCATTTGTTTATCATTATGGATGGGTAAAAAAGCCTGAAATTATGCAACAAAAGCAAGAAAATTTCAACAAACTATGGCATGATGATGATTGGGTTGAAAAAAATGTTCCGAAAAGAAATGAATTTGATTATTCTGCAATTAATTCATTATCATTATTTAAAGAATCTCATCCAAATGTTATGAAATCAAGAATTGAGCAATCAAATTGGAAATTCGATTTTGACCTTTCTTACAAAAATTATAATATTAAAGATAGACTCAAGATGTTTATTGAGAAATTAACTGGATATAGGATAGGTGAATACAAGAATTATAGAATTATATAGTTTTTAATCTACAAATTTCTTAAACCATATTTCTAAAGCCATTATTTGCCACAATGTATTAGCATAAGCTGCATTTCCATTCAAATATTTTTTATATTCATCCTTGATAAACTGATGATTATAAATATCTCTGTTATTAAATTCATTAGAATTTAATAAATTTTCCATATATGATTTCATTTCATTTCTGAGCCAGAAATGTTCGCCGGGAGCCAGAAACCCAACTTTGTCTTTACGTTCCATAATTTCTTTTGGCACAATGTTTTTTAATGCTTCTCTGTGAATATATTTTCCTTTTTCTTTATGAATTTTAAATTCTGAGGGAAGAGAAAATGCAAATTCAACCAATCGATAATCTAAAAACGGAACACGACTTTCAATTGAATGCGCCATAGAGTTTCTATCTTCAAAATGCAATAAGGTTTGTATTGAAGTGGACATCATTTGATTATACAAAAAATTAGATAATTTATCGGTTTGCAAATCTCTGATATTATTGAAAATTGACGAATTATCGAATTCTAGTTTTAATGGGTTTCCTAATCTTCTTTTGGCTTCTTGTTTATAAATTGTAGATTCTGAGAAAAATAGAACAGCAGCTAACTTCATTAGTTTAGAAGTCAGATTTCCTTTAGGGTTATATTTCACATAATCAGGATATTCTTTGGCAAATTGTATCAATTTTCCTGATTTTAGCAAATAGGCATAATATCTGTAAAAAGCATGATGATATCCACCTGTGATTTCGTCACTTCCTTGTCCGTCAAGCAATACAGTTACTCCGTTTTCACGGGCAATTTTCATTACATAGTTTTGCGAAATGGCACTTGAGCCAGGTACTGGATAATCGTGATGCCAGGTAATATTTTCTATATCATTTAATACTGTTTCTGCATTTGCCGAAACATAAAATGCTTGGGCATTAAATCTTTCGGCAACTAGTTTTATCCATTTTCTTTCGTCATATTGTGGTGCGTAAGTATAATAAGATGAGAAAGTTTTGAATTTTTTATCGGTGCATCCAACAGCAGCAGCAACAATTGCCGAAGAATCCAATCCTCCGCTTAATGCACTGCCAACTTCCACATCGCTTCGCATTCGTAATTTTACAGCATCTGAAAATAATTCACTATAAGACGTGCAAGCGTCTTCAAAGTTTAAGGTTGATTTCCCAAAAGTTTGTGTTGGCAAATCATAATATCTTTTTATTTCCATTTTCCCATCTTTAATAGTAATATAATGAGAATGAGGGAGTATTTTAATGTTTTGAAAGTAAGAACAATCAGAATTAATTAGATATGAACCTATTTTCAAGCTTTTGTAAATTACTTCGTTGTTGATAGTTTTATCAATATTGTTTATCAATATTTGTTTTATTTCTGAGCCAAATATAAATTGATTTCCATCAAAATAATAATTAAATGGTTTAACACCAAAGCGATCACGGGCACAGAAAAGCATTTTTTTTGAATTATCCCATAAAGCAAACGACCACATACCGTTGAATCGGTTCAAACAATCGGTTCCCCAAATTTTATATGCATTCAGAATTACTTCGGTATCTGTTGCTGTTGTGAAATTACATCCTTGTTTTCTTAGTTCTTCTCTTAGTTCAATATAATTGTAAATTTCGCCATTAAAAACAATCCAAATTTCGCCATTATTTATACTCATAGGTTGGTGTCCTTTGGCACTTAAATCCAAAATAGATAAGCGTCTGAATCCCAGTCCTAAGTTTGCTGCAAAATCATTTGATAATGAATTGGTTATTGCTTTTATTTCTGGTATGGTTTCATCTCCATGGCAATGAATAGTTTTTCCTTCAGTAGTGTTAGTAAGTACAAATCCCTCATCATCAGGGCCTCTGTGACGAATGATTTTTGCCATTTGATTGAGTTTTTCTACTTCAATTGCTTTGTTATTTATATTGAAAATTCCACAAATTCCGCACATATTTATTTTTTTTCTTGTTCAATTATTTCCCAATGTCCGCCTTTAGCTGGTCCAATTCGTTTAATGATACCTTTTGTTTTTAGTTTTGTTAGTTGCAATTCTATTGCTCTGGTTGATTTTTGTAGTTTTTTTGCGAGTTCTTCAATAGTAATATCAGATTGGTTTCTAATAAAATTAATAATTTTCTCCGAAGTTTTCTCCGAAGTTTTCTCCGAAGTTTTCTCCGAAGTTTTCTCCAAAATAAATTCATTGTAATCTTCTGAAAGTATGCTTTTTACCGAAGTAGTTTTGTATGTTAAATCTTTAAAAAAAATTATTTGTATACCATCAGCAAATTCTTCAATTTTAGGTTGGGGTAAATTCGCTTTCTTTGTAATATCAATCATTTGGATTATTCCTCTGCCCCATGTTTCAATATATCCAATCCGAAAGAAAGTATTGGCAATCAGTGCATTTCTTCTTTTTGAAGGATGTTCCTTCAATAGCATATCGATAGTTAAGGGTGAAATTAAAGTGCCGCTATTCCATATTACAAGTTTATTGTCATAAATACGGATGGTTATATCAGTTTGTTCTCCATAATCTCTGTGAACAATGGCATTCAGAACAGCTTCTCTTATTGCTTTTTCAGGATATTCAAGTTTCTCAATTCGTTCAAAACCTTTATAGGAAATTGGAGAATTCAGATATTTAATTCTCAGTATATCAATAATTTTATCAGGCATTTCTATAATATTGCCTTCAATTACATCCTGACTTATCAAATCAGCTCCAGAATTTCCAAATCTACCTATTTTTACAGTTGCAGTTCTGATATATTTAGCTGGTCTTGTTCCGAAAAGTAAAATCGCAGCTCTGGTAATTTCACCATTCTCTTTTATTAAATCCAGGTTTTTTAAGGTAAAAATAATATCGTTATTCAGAGCTTCAACAGAAAGTCGATTTGCATTAACTGCTTTTGCTATAAATTGACGAATTACATGATTATCTAGTTCATCATATTTTGCATGAGGAACTGTTATTTCATCCCAAGTAATATTATCTTTCTTTAAAATAAATTCTCTAAGTTTTTGTCCTTGTAGTTCCTGAACTGTGCTTCCGCTTCTGATAAAAAATTTTCCATGAAATGAAATTGGAATGGAACTAGGTAAAACAATAATTTCAATAATATTTTTATCGTGATTTTGTTTTAAATCAATATCTACTATAATACCTAATAACTGAACAACTTTATTTGGAATATCTTCTAATAATTTCTTATTGTTTTTTATACCAATTTCAGTCCCATCATCTTTAATACCAATAAATAAGCTTCCTCCTTGTGAGTTTGCAAAAGCACATATATGCTTTAGATATTCATCACGCCAAGATTCTTTAAATTCAATATATTGGTTCTCATTCATATAGTACTGTATTTAATACTAAAGGCTTTCTTTATTATCAATAAATATTCTAAACCACATCTCCATCGAAAGTATTCTCCATATTTCATTGGCTTTGAATGTTGAAGGTGCTTTTTGATATGTTGATTCTATTTTTGATGCTTCAAATATTCCTCTTTGTTTAAATGAGGTTGAAGAAAATAATTCGCTAATTTCGTTTTTTAGTATTTTATTAGTCCATAGGTCTGTAGGAGTTGCAAAACCAACTTTGTCTTTTCTATTTCTCACTTTTTCTGGCAAAATATTTTTCATTCCATTTCGTAAAACAAATTTTGTTTCTGCTCCTCTTATTTTTTGGTTTACAGGTATAGAGAATATCCATTCTACCAATCTATAGTCTAAAAATGGAACTCTGCTTTCTACTGAATGTGCCATCGAGTTCCTGTCTTCCCAATGTAATAGATGTGGTATTGAGGTATTTACCAATGTTTGATACAGATTGTTATTTAATTCATTTTTATATTTTTTATTTAATTCTATAACATTTTTATATTCAAATAATTGATTGGTGTAAAATCCTTTATTAGAAACTTCTTTATATTCATATTGTTTTAAAAGTTTATCTGGCAAAAATAATCTTAATCCGATTTTTGTAAAAAGGTTTACAATTTCATTTATACTTAAATTAAAGTCTTTTTGATATAATTTTAATTCTTTTGCAAGTTTTAAAAACTGAATATTCTTCACTAAATCAAGATAATAGTATTTGAAATAGGTATGGTATCCAGCCAATAATTCATCTCCTCCCTGACCATTTAATGCAACTATAATTCCTGCTTTTCTAATGTTTTCGTTATTTTTATATGCAGAAAACGGGCTTGCACTCATGCATGGTTCGTCTTGATAATAGAAAAATTTACTTAATTCGTCAAATGAAACATTTTGATTTGCAGTAAAATATACGGGATCAAAATTGCCGGTTTTTAATACTTCATATATAAATTCTCTTTCATCAAATTTTTTATCATCTTCATAATAAACCGAAAATGTTTTTATTGGCTTTGTAACAAATCTTCCTGCAATGCAAGCAATTGAGCTTGAGTCTAATCCTCCGCTTAATGCAATTCCTAATGGCACATCGCTTCTTAGTCTTAATTTTACGGCATCTGCAAATAAATCTTCAAAACCTTTGGCATAGTCATCGTCGCTTAAACCCGTAAGTGTTTTGTTTTCATCAATATCCCAATAGCGTTCAGTTTTTATTCCGTTTTTTGATACTTCCATTATGTGTGCAGGAGGAAGTTCTACAATATTTTCAAAAAATGTATTTTTATCTACATTTAATCTGGACATCATCAGGTAATTATGTACGTTTGCATAATTAACTTTGGGCTCAATTATTCCAGATTTTGTAAATTGTTTAATTTCAGAACCCCATACAAATTGATTACCATCAAATGAATAATAAAATGGTTTTACTCCCATTCTATCTCTTGCACAAAACAAAATTTGTTTCTCAATATCCCATAATGCTATGGAAAACATGCCATTAAAACGTTTTACACAGTCTTTTCCCCATTGAAGATAAGCATTTATGATAACTTCAGTATCAGTTTCTGAACGAAAAGAATATCCAAGACTGATTAATTCGTGCTTAATTTCCTGATAATTATAAACTTCGCCATTAAAGACTATCCAACATTTGTTTTTTGTATCTGTCATGGGTTGATGACCCGCTGGAGATAAATCTATAATGGATAAGCGTCTGAAACCCATGCCAATGTTGGCATTAAAATCTCCTAAAATATAGGGTAGTGTTGATTTGAATTCTTCTATTGTATCTTCAGCATAACAATGGCTTATCTTTTGTTCGGTAGTATTTACAAGTAAATATCCTTCATCATCAGGTCCTCTGTGATGAATTAGTTTACCCATTTTTAATAAATGTTCTTTATTAATTGGTTCTGAATTTATATTAAAAATGCCACAAATACCGCACATAAAATACTGTTATAGTGATGAATAATAATTAACTAACGGTTTTACGGTTGAATTCCAGTTATAATAATTCAATACTGCTTGTTTTCCGTTTAAACCCAATTCCTGCCTTTTCAATTCATTTGAGTGTAAATATAATACTTTTTCAATAAACTGTTCGGAAGATTTTTCAAAATTAATCAAAAATCCACAATTATTTTGAATAATAAATTCACGAGGGAGCAAATGATCGCTTGAAATAACAGGAACTCCCATAGCACAATACTGAAACAGTTTTGTAGGAATTGTTTCGTCAATGCCTTTGTATTTTTTTTGTGGATAAATTCCGATTTTTGAGTATGCTATATAGCTAGCAACTGTATCAATTGATTGAAATCCCGTAAAATAAACAAATTTTTCAACTTTATATACTTTTGATAATTCTTTGAGTTCATTTTCATATTTCCCAGAACCTACTATTAAAAGCCTGAAGTTAGGAATTTGTTGTATAATTTTGTCAATCAATGGAATAATGTATTGAATTCCTCTTAGTTCATCAATCATACCAGAATAAATTACATTATAATATGAATCCATTTCTGATTTGATTGAAAGGTCAATTTTTGTCAAATCAAAAGTGCTTAAATCGGGTGTGTTTGGGATATTAATTACCTGATTTTTGTTTAAATTGTAGTCTGTAATCATTTTATTGACAAGAGGTTCAGAAACACCAACTACCAAGTCACAATTGGAAAGACAATTTTTTTCATATTTTTTCCAATTTTGAAAATATTTTAAATATTTTTTTAACCCCTGTGTATATAATGGAGTATTTAAAATCCAATCTGCAAAATCTTCGTGCATATCGCAAACTAGTTTTATTTTGAGTTTTGATTTAACTATAACTGCAGGACTACAGAGTGGTAGGTCATGAACATGTAAAACATCAATCTTATTTTTTTTGACAAATTTTTTAATTTCAAAATACCAGAATATTTTAAAAAGAGGCAATACAAATATTAAACCTAAGAGTTTCTTTCCGACTTTAAAACTTAGCTTTGTTCTTTCAATTTGAATACCTTTCCATTTTTCTTCTGATTTTTGAAATCCATTATTATAACAAAGCAAAAAAACCTGATGTCCATTGTTAATCAGAGTAATAGCTTCTTTTGCAACCCTATCGTCAGGTGGGAAAACATTATCGAGTAACATTCCAATTCTCATAAATTTTTGCCTTTTGTAAGTTCTTGAATGTTTGATTTTATATTTGACAAATGTTTCCATTTTTTCCAAAATCCTTTCATGCTTTCAATTTCAATTTTTTCATAAAAGCTTAGAAAATAAAGAATAACCGGAAATGCAATGATTAGGAATATTTTTGAAATCATCCGGATTGGTAAGCTAAAATTTGCCAACGATAAAGATATGAAAAACAAAATGATACCGACTAATATCATTTTTATTATTTTCCCGAATTCGTAATTAATTTTATAATTTTTCTGAGCAAAATAAGTCATCAGTATAAAATAAAAAAATTGAGAAAAAATAAATGAAATAGCGGCTCCAATAGAACCATATTTGGGAATTATCAACCAATTGAGCATTAAACTAAAAATTGCTGAAAAAATTACGATTTTACTGATTAATCCTGTTTTTTTTACAATTTGTAAAGGTATTGTATTTAAGTCTCTTAGCATTCCAAAGATTATGCCAAGTGAAATAAACGGAATAATTGAAAATGAATCCCAATATTCTTTTTTTCGGGCAATTACTTTAATAATTTCAAGTCCATAGAAATTTAAGAACAAAACAAAAAACATGACTCCAAAAGTGAAATAAGTCATCATTTTTGAATAAAATCTTTTGGCATCAGGATCATTCATTTTTTTGAACATCATTGGGAAAATGGCCATTTGGGCTGAAGAAATTACCAAAACAGACAATGTATTGGCTATTTTATAACCAAACTGATAGACACCCAAATCACCCATACTCCCAAAAACTCTTATGAAATATCTGTCTGAAGTGCTGATTACCAATGCTGCTAAATTTGAAATAAGAAATGGACTTGAGTATATTAGCATTGATTTTAATATACTAAATTCAATTTTGATTTCTATATTCTTAAATAAAAATTTTGGAACAATTAAAAAGTAACACAATAGCGAAATAATTTGTGCAAAATAAATTCCTTTTAAACCAGAATCAAAGAAAACAATAAATACAACGGTTAGAGTTAATTGTATAATTAAAATTGAAATATTTGATAATGTGAATAATACAGCTTTTTGCTGTAATTGCATTAATGTAGATATCAGTTGAGTAATAATTTGTAATGCAGATGCTAATATTACCAGAAAAACCAAATCGCTATAGGATGTATTCCCAAGTAGGGCAATAGATAATTCTGGAGTTAAGAAATAGGATAATATGAGTGCTAATGTCAGGAAAACAGCCAGAAATGAAATTAATGTAAAGAAAATTGATTTTTTTCGATTGTTATATTCTGCATCCCAATACCAACGGTATAAAGCTTGTGATAATGCCAAACCTAAAATTGACGTAACAGCAATTCCAGAAACTTCTAGCACTCCTAATACACCATAAGTTGCAGTAGAAAAGTGTTTTACATAAACAGGGATAAGTAAAAATCCAACAAGTTTTGAAGTCAGATTTCCAATGCCATAAATTAAAGTATTTGCAAATGAAGATTTTAAGGTTTTAAGCATTTTTTTATTTTTGCAAGTGCATGTTAATGAGATTTATAACATATTAAAATTCATCTATTGCTTGTTTTAAAGCTTCAAGATATCCTCTGCCGAATTTTAAATCAGGTTCCATGTAATTTCCTTCACCCCATTCGTTCCATGATTTTATAAATGCGATTCTATGTTCAGGTTCTTTATTCCTCATCGTTTCCAGAACAGTTTTAACATGATTTTTAAAAGCTTCTGGATTAGAGTTGACAAAAATATGTCCCTTTCTGCCTGAACGAGGCGAATGATCCCAATTTGGAATAATGGAAGGATAGCAAATTTCTTTTTCATCGGTTTTTGAAGAAAAATATTTATAAACTTTCCTATAATCAAATAATTGACCATGATTGAACCAAACTCTCATCATTTTCATGTAAGCTCTTTGAGGAAGTGTATATTTTTTTTTAAATAAATCAAATAAACGAACTGTATTTACTGCATCAAAACCTTTAGAAATGATTTTTTCAATATCTTCTTCCGAAAGTGTGTGTCCTACAAAATGAATTCCTTCAAAACCATTTTCTTTTGCTAGTTTGTGCCAGATTTTGATAAATAATTCAACATCCTCAAAATCAAGCGGGCTATATATTTGAAATAAGGGCTTATTATCAACTTTTATATAACGATGATCTTTAAATGCAGGCAAAAGGGCATTGAAATGTGCAATGTAATCACTTTCACCTGGATATAATTGTTTGATAAGCATTTTGTTTTTGCTTCCTTTTACAAAAAGTTTTGCTTCCCAATCATGGTTAGCCCAACTCAAGCAGAAAGGGAAATCGGGTTTCCCAGTCTTAAGTACTTCATTAAATGGCATTTCGAGTAATCTTTTGCCATTTCCAAACCAATAATGCCAATAACAAAAACCTTCAACACCATATTCACGAGCCATATCTGCTTGCTGCTGACGTATTTCTGGTAATCTTAGATCATAATAGCCCAAATCAGCAGGAATACGTGGTTGGTAATGGCCTCTGAATAAAGGTTTTGCTTTTCCAACATTGGTCCATTCTGTAAATCCTTTGCCCCACCACTCATCATTTTCAGGAATAGGGTGAAACTGTGGTAAATATGTTGCTAAAATTCGCACTCTTTTATTCTGCATTTTTGTAAGTCTCTGTTAATTTTTTTAATGCCAAAGCATCCTCAATTGTTTCAATTTTTTTGTAAAGCATTTTTATATTTTCTTTAATCCATTTTTCTGAAAAATTGGCGAAATATATTGGTTTCAAAATATTTATAATTTCCTCTGAAAAGCGAAATTTTATAAATTTTGCAGGACAGCCACCAACAATGGCATAAGGTTCAACGTTTTTTGTAACTATTGAACCAGCTGCAACTATTGCACCTTTACCTATACATACTCCTGAAAGTATTTTTGCACCGGTACCTATCCAAACTTCGTCTTCAACAATTATCTGTCCATTACTTAAAGCATCTATTGAAGACCTTTCAATCAGCATTGAGTAAAAAGGATAAGTTGATGCGGTTTCTGTTTGATGATTTACTCCAAGCATAAATTGAACTTCCGGTGCTATTGAAACATAGTTTCCAATTGTAAGTCTTTCATCAGGTGTAACATACAAACTTTGTACAGTAATGTCACCATAACTTCCTTTGCCAATGTTTACAACTTCCATCGGGAAAAATCTGCTTCCTACTCTGGTAAGATTATGTGAATTAAGCTTTCTCCATTCCTTTGCAAAATCGAGTTTCTCTTTTTCTCTGATTATTTGACGAATAACGGGTATTTTTAGTAAAATCTTTTTCATGCTGCTTTTAATCTTTAAAACATCTGATTAATCCTTTACTAAATCTTTTTTCCCAATACATTAATCCATCTGAAAATTCATATTGAAACCCGTAATTGCTTACAAAATTTGCAATGTATTCAGGGTCATTTGGTTGATGATAAGTGCATATTGCGAGCTGAGTGTTTTTTGCTGTTTGCAAAGTGTTTTTTGCTCCTTCAAGTGCTTTGCGTTCAGCTCCTTCAATATCCATTTTTAGAAAAAGATTTTCTTTTGGATAGTCATTCAAAAAATCGTCTATTGTAATAAACTTTCCTGATGTTACATCACCAACATATTTTTCGACAAATTTTACTTTTTCTTTCCATGGAGCGAAGCTGGCTCTTAATGGTTTAAGCCAATATTGTTCGCATTCAAAAATTATAACATCTTTTACAATTTCAATAGTATCGAGTGCAAAAATGCCTTCGGCTGAACCAATGTCGAGTAATGTTTTGTTTTTTAGTTCGTTATATGATTTTGTATATCTGTGTGAAGCACGGATATCTTGTTCTATCAATAATGCACGATAATCTTTAATTACCTTGGCAACATCATAGAATTCAGGGAAGTATAATTTTTTATCATTATGGATTACAAATGGAAGTTTTAGATCTTTATCAAAATTTACCTGTATATTGATATTTTTATATTCAAACATATAATCATAAGGATATGAGGTGATACCGTGTTTTCCAATAAATTGAAGTGCTTTGTTTTTTTCTGTTTTCGGAAGCAGAAATCCAAATAGAAAAACAAATTTTGCATGCAAAATTAAATCAATGTTTCTGAAGAAGAAAACAATTTTTCCAACAAAAAGATCGTATAAAGATTTCCTAAAGTTATAAGGTAATACCTTTCTATAGATAGCTGTAAGCATTTATATTATTTAAAAAGTGAGTCATTTTAAAATTTTACTCCGAAAGTGTTTTGCAATTTGTATAAAATGAGTGAATTAGAGTTGATAGTTCTTTTTTCTGAAAGTTCATAGTATTTTATTAAAAAAAATTGCTGAAATTAATCAGCAAAATTATTAATTTAAAACGTAAATTGCAATATAATATTATATTGACTTATTTTTAAGGTTTATTAAATTTAAGTTTTTTTTATTTTTGATTTAAAAGAATTTAATTAATCAATAATTAGAGGCTTAGTAAATAAATGATCTTTGGTTTTAACCAATACAGAATAAATTCCTTTTGGTAAGTTTTTGATATCTATTTTTAAAGAATTTTCATCAGTGATATTAAAAAAATCTGTATTGTAAATCATTTGTCCTAATGAGTTAAATAATTGAATGTTTGTTATTTGGTATGAGTTATGTGAAAATTTAATCTCAAATAATCCATTTGATGGATTTGGGAAGATATTAAATGATATTTTTTCTTTGTTAAGTGTATTAATACCAGTTGGTTGTTCGTTATAAATATCAATGATTTGTTCCTCTTCCAAAGCCCAGTTATAAATTCTTAATTCATCAAGTTTTCCGCTAAAAGATTGAGCATTATCATGCGACATTCCTAATTTCAAATTATAATTTTGGTTGTATAATGTGAAATTATAATTTGCATTTGCATCTAAGTTTGCATTTATCCAAAGTTTTGCAACACCATTTTTTCTGGTTGCTGTAATTAAATACCATTGGTTAGTTTGAAGATTTGAATTGCTAATCAGATTCATGTATTGTCCGGAACCTTGACCGAAAATGAATTGTGCTTTAGGTATATTGTTAATATAACTTACGGCAAGTACATAATCCTGATTATAACCTGAATTTGGAGCTTTAAAGAAAATAAACTTTCCTTGGTTTGAAGGAATTCCTGAGCCAAAATTATCTATATACACCCAAGCAGATAGAGTTAGTTCATCACTCCAAATATTGTGGGATACAGAAACATATTGACCATAGCCATTAAACAGCATTGATTTGTTTGCTTGATTAAAACGGTTTGTGGTTGATGTAGGTCCGTAAAATATACCATTATAATTATTGCCACTTGCATCAACTGCTGAATTATCTAAGGGATAATGAGCCATTAAGCCGACTGTAGTCTGGGCGTTAGTAAAATTAGAAATTGCAACAAAAAATAAGATTGTAAATAATTTTTTCATAATGATTTTAAATATTTATTAAAGAACAAAAATACATGTTTTTTTAAAACACCAAAAATATTTGTCTATTATTTTTTCACTCTTTTCCTGTGTGTTTTGCATTTGATATGCTGGCGTTTAGTTCAAAACCAATCAATAAAATGATGGCGTTGAAATAAATCCACATCAGTATGATGATTAATGTGCCGATAGAGCCATATAAGGCGTTGTATTCTGAAAAATTGGTTACATAAAAATTAAAACCAAATGTAGTTATTAATATCAAAAATGTTGCTAATGTAGATCCTGCTGAAATAAAGCGAAATCTTTTTTTCTTTGCAGGTGCAAAATAATATAAGAACGAAATGCCGAAAAATAGCATTGCCAGTAGTATAATCCATCGGCTGGCAAATAATAAATAAATGGTAATTTCTCCTTTTAATAATCCATATTTAACCAAATAATTGAGCAAAAACGAGCCAACAGTTATCAATGCAATGGCTGTTATAAGCAAAACTGCAAGTATAATTACAAGGAATACCGATATTAACCTTTGTTTGATCCATGTACGGTTTTCGAGGGTGTGATAACTTTTGTTAAATGCATCTATTACTGCATTTACTCCATTGGTTGCAAAATACAAAGTCATCAGAAAACCTACCGATAATAATCCACTTCTTTTGTTGGTAAGTATATCGCTGATGGTTGATTTTACGGTTTCGAATGCATTTTCGGGCAAAACCGATTGTAAAATACTGAACAATGTGGTTTGAAAATCATTTATCGGCAAATAGGGTATAAGCGTGAAAAAGAAGATAATAGCCGGAAATAATGCCAAAAAGAAATTGAATGATAATGAAGAAGCTCTTTGTGTGATTGATCCCTTTTGTATTCCTTTTACGAAAAACAATGATACATCATAAAATGGTATTCCATCGAAACCGGGTAAAACCAAGTTTTTGGAAAATGCAATGATGTTTGCAATGGGTTTCCACTCAATGAACTTTTTGTAGAATTCTTCAATTTTATAAGGAAAAATCTTTATCATATATTGATTTCTGCAAACTAATAGGCTTTCAGACTTAAATCGAGGCTTTTAATATGATGTGTTAACGAACCTACCGAAATGTAATCGACTCCGGTTTCGGCATATAATCTTAATGTTGATTCAGTTATCCCACCCGATGCTTCGGTTTCAAATCTGCCATCAATTAATTCAACCGCTTTGCATAAATTGTCGGGTGTAAAATTATCGAGCATTATTCGGTTAATACCCCCAATTGCCAATACTTCGTTAAGTTCGTCGAAATTACGAACTTCAATTTCAATTTTTAAGTCCTTATTTTTGGCTTTCAAATAGTTTTTTGCATTTTTGATGGCATTGGCAATACCGCCCGAAAAGTCAACGTGGTTATCTTTAATCATTATCATATCGAAAAGTCCGAAACGATGATTTTCGCCTCCGCCCATTTTTACTGCCATTTTTTCGATGGTTCGCAAATTTGGAGTGGTTTTGCGGGTATCTAAAAGTTTGGTATTCAGTCCATCGAGCAATTTCTGCATTTGGTTGGTTTTGGTAGCTATACCGCTCATGCGTTGCATAAAGTTAAGAGCCAAACGTTCGGAAGAGAGAATAGAAACCGGATTTCCTTCTACTGTAAATGCGATATCGCCGGGTTTAATAATGTCGCCGTCGTTGAGTATTTGAGTGAAAATGGTGTTTTTGTCAACTTTTTCGAAGACTCTGCGGGCAATATCTATACCAGCTATTATGCCAGGTTCTTTTACCAAAAGTTTGGCTTTGCCTATGGCATTAGCCGGAATACAGGCTTGTGAAGTATGATCGCCATCGCCCAAATCTTCGGCTAAGGCTCTAGTTATAATATCATCAATATGCATAAGTGCTTAATTGGTTATTAAGTTATTAGTTAATAAGTTATTGCGTTATTTTTAAAATCCAATTTCTTAATCGTTATCGAATTGCAATTGCTGTATGCAGAGTTTTCCTCCAATGCTTTTTATCAGAAAATATACTCTGAAATTGAGATTGTTAGTTGTGGTTAATGTTCCTATTACATAGTTGGAACCATCGGCTGAATTGCCCTGATGTTTAATATTGAATGATTTGGGTTGATTTTTTAGAAAAAAATCTTTAAGTATTTGTTCGGCTTGTGCTTTACTGAAAGTGCCTTCTTTGCTCTGCACCGTTAAATCGATGCTAGCATTGAAAAATGCCGATAGCTCAGTTGCACTGCCTTTTCGGATAGCATCGGTTACACTTTTGGTTATATCTGCCAATGAATTAGCAGGTAAAAAGTTTGCCAGTGTTATGCCGGCAAGCATTATAAAACTGAATATGATTGCAATTTTTTTCATTTTCATTTTTTATTAAAATCGGTTTATAACACAAAAAACCAACCAAAATTAAATTTTATTTGTTTTTTTATTTGATTAATGCAAATTTACACTATTTTTGAATTATATTTTGTGTAAACTGTAAATTTTCATTAATAACGTAAATATGAATATTTTATTTCTGCTTGTTGCCAAAACGGATGTTGATTATCTGATTGATGGCATAGCGGTTTTTGAAAAACGATTGAAGCATTATATCAATTTTCAACCTATTGTAATACCTGCTTTGAAAAATACAAAGAATTTTTCGGCAGATGATTTTAAAAACAAGGAAGGGGAGGAGTTGCTCAAGCACTTTCAGAAAGCCGATTATGTAGTTTTGCTCGACGAAAATGGAAAATCTTTTAAATCGAAAGCCTTTGCCGATTTTTTGCAGAAACAGATGAACAGTGGTATTCGCAATTTGATGTTTGTTGTGGGGGGAGCTTATGGCTTTTCGGAAAAAGTGTATGCTGCGGCTGATATGAAACTCTCGGTTTCGGATATGACATTTTCGCATCAGATGATTAGATTGCTTTTTACAGAGCAGGTTTACAGGGCTTTTACCATTCTTAAAAACGAACCTTACCATAATGAATAAACTATTTGATATTTTCAGAAACCGATATTTTACCGCTTATTACTTAGTGCCTTTATTATTGATTTGGAGTGTGGGTGCTTTGTTTTTGCTTTTGAATGGTTATGAGCAGAGTTTTTTGAAATTAAACGTTTTGCATCAAAATTGGCTCGATTTGCCGATGATGATGCTTACGATGTTTGCCGATGCAGGTTTTATTTCGGTATTATTGATTTTTTTGCTGATAAAAAAACATCCTTATCAGTTAATAATGCTTTTAATCACGGTTATTTTGTCAGGAATTATTGCACAATTATTAAAGAATTTTGTGTTTAATGACTGGGATCGCCCGCCTTATTTGCTAAAAGAGCAAGTTTATACGGTTGGCAAATACGTACTCAATCATCGTAGTTTTCCTAGCGGACACAGCACAACCGTAGCCGCTATATTTACAATGCTGGCTTATTTCCGAAAGCAATTCCGATGGGAAGTCTTGATGTATGCAATAATTTGTCCGACAATTGCATTTACCCGTATCTATCTGGGTGTACATTTTTTGGGCGATGTGGTTGCTGGATTGGCATTGGGCTTATTTTGTTCGGTAATACTTTTATGGTTAATAAAACCATTTGAAATTAAATCGAAACCATGGTTGTATATTACGCTAAAAATTGCATCAGTTGTAGCAGCTGCAATAATTCTTGCAGCGTTTTTTGGCAAATATTTGTGAAACAAAATTGGCTTGTAAATAAGCTATATTGATTTTCTATTACTTAGCCTGTTACTTCAGGAGTTCTAAAAATAAAAAGCCGCTGAACTATCAGTAATTCAGCGGCTTTTTTTGATATATATCTGCTTAAGCTATATGATTCCTAATGATTCGTGATAGGCATTAAGTGTCGTAATCAGATTTGATTTTACATGAATAAATTCATCAACACCGGCAGCTTTAAACTCTTCAATCTGCTCTTTCGGATATCCTGCCACAGTTACATTAATATCTGCATCAGCAGCTTTTAAAGCTTTGGCAATTGTAGGTACCAGTTCAATATATTCTTCATCAGAACTGCATATTACCACAATTTCGGATTTCGATTCCAATGCGGCTTTTATGCCATCTTCGGCAGTTTTAAAACCATTGTTGTCGATAATATCGTAACCGGCACAACCAAAGAAATTTGCAGCAAAAGAAGCACGTGCTTTGCGCATTGCCAAACTACCAATGGTCAACATAAATACAACAGGTTTTTTGTTGCCTTCTTTTACAAATATTTCGGTAGCTAACCTCAAATCTTCAAATGGTTCAGAGCCACGGAAAATATTCAGTTTTTTATATTTTGATGGTTTTTCGATAGTATCGTCAGCATCTTCCTGAATATGGTCAATCATCATTTCATTGGCATTCGGATATTGATTAGTACCCAAAATGGTAGTTTTTCTGTTTGCATATTCATTTATACGGATATTGGCAGTTTGTTCTATTTCAGTTTGTATAAAACCAAGTTTAACAGCTTCGGCAAAGCCACCTTTTTCTTCCACTTTTTTAAACAATTCCCAAGCGTAATGAGCTATCGAATCGGTAATATTTTCGATATAATACGAACCAGCCGAAGGATCAACAATTTTATCAAGATATGATTCTTCTTTCAAAATAATTTGTTGATTGCGGGCAATGTGTGTAGAAAAATCGTCGGCATCTTTATAAGGCTCATCAAAAGGAATTACCGAAATAGAATCGGCACCTCCAATGGCTGCTGACATTGATTCTGTGGTAGTTCTAAGCATATTTACATAAGGATCGTAAACTGTTTTGTTCCACATCGAAGTAGATTGATGAACAAAAACCTGCATCGATTCTTGTTTTTCGGGCTTGTATTGTTCTACAATTTTAGCCCACAACAAACGAGCAGCTCTAACTTTGGCAATCTCCATAAAATAGTTGGAACCAACTGCAAACGAAAACATAAACTTAGGTGTAAGTTCATCAATATTTTCGCCTTTGTTTATCAGATTGCAAATATAATCGTTGGCCGATGCCAGTGAAAATGCAAGTTCCTGAACGATAGTAGCACCTGCATTATGGAAATAATGACCATTTACTGTAATAACTTTAAATTTTGGCAAAGCTTTTGCACAAAGATTTAAAACATATTCAGCTTCTACCAGATTGTTTTCGAATGTAGTATAAAAATCGCCATGAGTAAGCAAATAACTGAAAGGATCGAAATTTACAGAACCCTCAACCTTAGCCGAATCAATACCATTAGCCTTCAGGTATCCGATAAACAAATCCAAAGTTTGAGGATAAGAACGTGACGAAATAAAATTGATTTTCACTTTCGAACAATCAATTCCATTTAACAAAGCAGCCATATCAGCCGCAGTTTTTATTTCTTTAGCTTTAAAACCAATAGAAGTAGCTCCTTTTTTAACTGCATCTAAAGCAATTGCGTTAGCTTCTGCAACCACATTACAATCAATGTCCTGACGCACATCCCAATTGTTATTGTCTTTTTTATTACCACGAATATAGGGAGCTTCTCCCGGATTGGCTTTCAGATAAGTTAAATTTTCCAAATCCTCAGCACGATAATAAGGTTTTACTTTTATACCTTCTATCGTTTGCCAAACCAATTTCTTTTCATAATCAGCACCTTTGAGGTCAGCTTGAATTGCTTCTTCCCATTCCTTGGTTGTTACCGGCGGGAATTCTGAAAACAATTTCGGGTCTTTATTTTCCATATGATTATTAATTAAATACAGTTTATAAAGTTCATAAAGTATTGATAAATCTATTACTTTATTGTTTTTATTATTTTGATGCAAAATTATAAAATTTTCTTTAGCAATAATGATTAAATTAATAAATTGAATTTATGAAAAGTATTATAATGATTTATTAATACTTAAGTTAATTATTCTGTTTTTGATTTGAATAATTAAAGAAGAAATAATTCTAAAGTTTGGTTTATTTATAAACAAATGATTTTACTATATCATTTATACTAAAATTTAATCTGCTATTTACTAGCTTTTATTGTATCTTTATCAATTTCAATAATATTACAATCGGCTGTAAGTTTTACGAGATTTTCAAGATTCTTGTCTATTAATTCAAGCAATTCTTTATTTGTAATATTTCCGGTCGAAATAATTAATAATCTGAGTGGTTTGTTATAAACAATTTTACTTTCATAAAAGTCAATATCTTTTGTTACTACAAATCTTTCATCTTTATCAGCAAATTCAATAATTTCAGCATCAGTAGTAGTATTTTTTGCAGGCAAATCCAATGTATGAATTGCATCATGACCTTTCCAATTGAAAAAGTCAGCTAACAATTTAGGTAATTGTGCATCAATCAATAATTTCATGAAGCAACTTTAAAAATGCTTTTTACCTGTATTAATTTAGAAGCATATTCTAAACAAGCTAAAATATCCTCATTTTCAAGATCTTCATAATCATTAAGAATTTCTTCATGAGACATTCCAGAAGCTAATAAATCGAGTATCATTTCAACAGGATATCTTAATCCTCTTATTGAAGGCTTCCCATGACAAATGTCTGGATTAATGGTAATTCTACTAATATTTGACATAGCTTTTTTTTACAAAAATACAAAAATATATAGCAATATTAATTGAATTTGAGCTAAAAAGATAAAACCTAACCGTAAAATCTAAATTTGCAAAGCTTAAATTCAATATTTTATAATTAGGTTATTTGTTGTCAAACACCTTTTTATATTGCATTTTCAATTATTCATGATGTAAAAATTTTCTTATATTTTTTTTCTCAGAAAATAATATTACAACAACATAAATCAGTAATAAGAATGTGTGGATTACAAACTTCAAAAAGCCTGCATCCATATTTATTAAAATACTAATGAAATAAAGCAACAAAGCCAATCCAAGAAATAATCCTATTTTTTTCAGATTGTAATCAATCTTGTAATACTTCTGCCCGAGCAAATACGAAATAAACATAATAGAGAAATAACAAATCAAAGTTGCCCAAGCAGCACCCATATATCCCATTGTAGGAACCATTATAAAATTAAGAATTAGCGTTATAGCTGCACCAATCATCGAAATATAAGCTCCGAATTTTGTTTGATCGGTAATTTTATACCATATAGAAAGATTGTAAAATACACCCAAACAAAGGTTTGCCAGCAATAGGATAGGTACAATTCCGACACCGCTTCTATAATCTTTACCTACCAATCCCATAACAATATCAATATATAACATTACTCCCAAAAAAATAAGAGAGCAAATCATTATAAAATACTGCATTACATCGGCATAAACTTTTTTAGCATCACTCTTTTCCGATTGTGAAAAGAAGAAAGGTTCGGCAGCAAATTTAAAGGTTTGTATAAACAAAGTCATCAAAATGGCAATTTTATAACAAGCGCCATAAATACCCAGTTGCGACATCGGATGTTGCGATTCTGGAATTAAATGTTTTAATAAAATCCTGTCGAAAGTTTCGTTAACAATACCAGCCATTCCCCAAATCATTATCGGAAACGAATACTGTATCATCTTAATCCAAAGCGCCTTATTAAACCTGAATTTTATTGAAATGATTTCGGGCAATAGCAATACAAGCGTAATAATGCTTGCTAATAAATTTGAAATAAAAATATAACCCACTCTTACATCTGGCGAATAAACAAGACGCAATATATTATTGATTGGTAATCCTGTACTTATTTTATCTAACCAAGGGCACAAAACTATAAAAAACAAGTTAAACCCAATTTGCAAACCAATATTTATCGACTTTAGAAAAGCAAAACGTTTGGCTTTATTCTCTTGTCTCAATCTTGCGAAAGGAATTGACGAAAGTGCATCAAGACCCAAAATCCAGGCAAACCAAACAAAATAAGATGAATTACCATTATATCCTAAGGCATTGGCAATAGATCCAGCTAAAATCCAGGTAAGAATAATGAAAAAAATAGAGCTAAACAATAATGAAATAACAGAGGTATTGTAAACATCATCATTGCCTTTTTCTTTGGTCGAAAATCTGAAAAAGGCAGTTTCCATACCATAAGTTAATATCACCATTAAAAAAGCAATATATGCATAAAGTTCAGTAACAACACCATATTCTTCAGTAAGAAACACTCTGGTATATAGTGGCAACAAAAAATAATTCAACAATCTGCCAATAATTGTCGGCAATCCGTAAATAGCAGTTTGCCCTGCAAGTTTCTTTAATGGATTCAATTTAAAATAAATTTTTGCAAACCTAATGTTTTTTTTCAAAATAACTCCATTTGAAAAACTTTATTATAAAATTTTCATTAAAATGATACAATATTTTTTTATTTTTACAGTTTATATATTTAGTTGAATTTCTTTAAAGTAAGACCAATTAACGCATTGTATATCTAAGAATATTAAATATATTGTTTTAACATTTTTAAAGAAACTAAGTAAAAAATTGTATTTTTGCAACTTCAAAAAAATCAAAAAAACTATGCAGGATTTTTCCGGAACAATTACATCCAAATTACCAGGAACAGAAACTTCAATATTTGCTGTAATGTCAGCATTGGCTAACGAAACAGGAGCAATTAATCTATCTCAGGGTTTTCCTGATTTTCCTATTTCAGAAAAGCTAATCGAACTGGTAAACAAATACATGCGACAAGGTATGAATCAATATGCACCAATGCTGGGAGTTCAGGCATTGCGTGAAGTGATTTCCGAAAAAGTATTTAACATGTATGGTGCAAGCTATCATCCTGAAAAAGAAATAAATATAACAGCCGGAGCGACACAAGCCATATATACAATTATTTCAGCAATGATACACGAAGGTGATGAGGTGCTTATTTTTGAGCCAGCTTACGACAGTTATGTTCCTGCAATCAAATTAAATGGGGGTATTCCGATTTTTGCTCAACTTCAAACTCCTGATTATCATATTGATTGGGAAATTGTAAAGAAGATGATAAATAAGAATACTCGTATGATTATTATCAATTCACCTCAAAATCCTACTGGAAGTGTTTTGAAAGTTGAAGATATTCAGATGCTTATAAAGCTTACACAAAAAACAGATATTGTTATATTAAGCGATGAAGTTTATGAACATTTAATTTTCGATGGTATTCGCCACGAAAGTGTAAGTTTATATCCTGAATTGGCACAAAGAAGCTTTATTACTTATTCATTTGGTAAAACTTTGCATGCTACAGGTTGGAAAATGGGTTATGTTTTAGCTCCTGAAAATTTGATGAAAGAATTCCGCAAAGTTCATCAATTCAATGTATTTACTTGTAATACACCCATTCAATACGCTATAGCCGAATATTTGAAAGATGCTGAAAACTATAATTATTTATCAGGTTTTTATCAACAAAAACGCGATTTCTTTTTAGAACAAATCAGCAGCTCAAGATTTGGTGTAATTCCTTGCTATGGAACTTATTTTCAGCTATTGGAATACAGCAAAATAACCGATGAAAAAGAAACCGATTTTGCTATCAGAATGACCAAAGAATTTAAATTGGCTTCAATTCCGGTTTCGCCATTTTACCATAAAGCTACTGATAACAAAACACTTAGATTTTGCTTTGCAAAAACAGAAGAAACCATGAAAAGAGCAGCTGAAATTCTGAATAAAATTTAAGCTGTATTAATCCTTTTTTCCTTTTCTTATTTTTATAATGTTAATTACTTTCGGAATTAATCCGATTGCTAGTAAGATATTAATCAGCAAATAAGTATAATTGAAATTAATACTCAACATGTAAACGAGAAAAATAAGACCGATAATTCCAATTCCTAAAAAAAGATAATTGTAAATCAATGTTTTTTCCCATTCAAATTTTTTTGCAAGCATAAAAAAAACCAATGCCAATGCCAATGCAATAGATATGAAATAAATATTCATTTGTTTATTTTGTTTTTCTAAGTTTTAAAAATTTCGTTTTGTAATCAATGGCTGCTTTAAATTTATAAAGTATATCGCTCCCCAATACACCTTCAAAAGGTTCAAGGCCAATGCTTTGATAGGTTTCGTTTACATGGCTCATATCTATTATAATACAATCGTAATTATTAATTTCGAAATCACCAATTTTAAAGCTATCCAATTTCGTTGATTTGCTCGTTAATGTATTGGTTCCAAGACCTGCTGAAAGTATTTCATTATCAGTGAGATTAGAGTTGTTCAAATAGGGTTTAATGCGACTAAGATCAAAAACTGTTTTTGAAGCTCCTGTGTCAATTAAAAGATTTGCAGATTTTTCGTTAATCAAAACATTTACAAGTAGATGATAGCCTCTGCCTTCTATTTTGATATAAGTAAATGGAATTTTAGAAATCATGTTTTTTTTATTAGTTGTCGAAAGACCGATTTAAATGTTTGAATAATATTTATTGCTTTATTTTAGAATTATAATGTTAATTGATAGATAGTTGTCAGAAGATTTGAACTACAGAAAATAAAATAAATCACCATTTTGTAATTTGACACAGAATGACTAAGCTTATAATATTAGAAACAATACAGCAAAAATCTTCTGTCTTCCTACTTTTTAATACACAAAGCTGCTTCCACCTAAAAATTCTCTTAAAATAGATGTAGGAGGAATTTCTCTTTCGGAAATAGGCAGAAAATATGAAATAAATTTCAATAAACGTACAGCTTCAGCATATTCAGGATTATTTTCTGGAACAGCTCTCAATATAGGTTCAGCAAACGTTTTTAATACACCCAATTCATAAAGTAGTGCCGAATTAAACATTGTATCTGCATTCTCTTGAAATGGGAAAATATTCAGGTTTTCTCCTTTTCTAACACTTCCCCATCGTTTTAAGGTATCTAAAGCACTATAACCCCGATATCTATAATCTCTTACTATCCTTCTTATCAGTCTATTATCAGTTGTAGGTATGGGATTTTGTTTATCAATAGCCAGCTGAGTAAGTGCAGAAACAAAAATTCTGTATTTTAATTTTTCTTCAATCAAATGAGTTAAAACCGGATTTAAACCATGAATACCTTCAATTACAATTATGGTTTCTTTGCTGATTTTTAGTTTTGTGCCATCAAAAAACCGTTTTCCAGTTGAAAAGTTAAATTTTGGAATTTCTATTTCATCGCCTTGCATTAATGACAGCAAATCCTTATTAAATTGTTCAATATCTAATGCTTCAATACATTCAAAATCATAGTCACCATTTTCGTCTTTAGGTGTAAACTCTCTGTTTACAAAGTAATTATCCAATGAGATTTGAACAGTTTTAAAACCCAAAACCCTCAATTGTATGGATAGACGCATGCTAAAAGTTGTTTTACCTGATGAAGAAGGACCAGAAATTAGGATCAAACGAGTTTCACTACGTTTTTTAAAAATATTATCTGCAATTTTTGCAATCTTTTTTTCATGTAAAGCTTCAGAAATCTTAATAAATTCATTGTCTTTCTTTTCTTCAACTGCTTTATTAAGAGAGCCAACAAAAGGAACTTCAAGAATTTCACACCATTTTTTATGTTCTCTGAAAATTTTAAACATTTTATCCTGAATTACAATTTCTTCAATTTCTTCAGGATGTTTTTGTTTTGGAACCTGTAAAAGCAAACCATCAAAATAGGGTAAAATATTAAAATTATTAAGAGAACTAGTTCTTGGAACCAAATATCCATAAAAATAATTTATTGTATTATCAAGATGATAAACTGATGAATATAATTGATTTCGTGTTTTGAAAAGTAAAGATTTATCGTGCAACCCATTAGCTTCAAATAGCTCTATAGCTTCTGTTGTTAATAATTCTTTTCTGATAAAAGGGATATCTGCATTAATAATATCTTTCATTCTATCTTTGATAGATATTATTGTATTCTCATTTAAAACCAAATGCGAATTGCTTATTTCGCAATACCAACCTTTTGATATAGAATGCTCTATGCTTAATGATGCTGTAGGATATAAATCTTTTATTGCTTTAAAAAGTACAAAAGCCAATGAGCGAACATATACTCGATATCCAATTGGATGAGTAAAATCAATAAACTCTATAGTTTTGGGTTTAAAAACCTGATAGTTTAGTTCTTTTAACTTGTTATTTACCAATGCCGCCAATATGGGTTGTTTTAAGCAAACCTGCATATCTTTGGCTATCTCATTTAATTGTATCCCAATAGGATACTCTTTTTTTGTATTGCAATTGGTACAAATTATATCAACCATTTTACTTTTTTTAATAGTTTAAACAAAATAACGAATTATTTTCGAAATATTATTCAACTTTTACGTAAAAGAAATATTTTTTGTATCTTTATAAAAAAATTATATCAATTTCATATAACATTATGTATGTCAATTTTAAATAATATTAAAATAAAAACCCGCTTAAATATATTTCAAAATTTAGTTATTGTGTTAGTGTTTATTATTTTAGGCGGATATATTGTTGATAACCAAACCAAAGAGTTAATAAATGATGTTGATGAAAAAATGTTTAAAGAAATTGATAATCTCAATGAAGAAATTGATATGCAGATAAAAGAAAATCAGGAACGTGTCAATTTATCCCTTAATATGGCACATCAGATTTTTTATTTAACAGATAAAATCACAGAATTGAATGAAGTAATATCTATAAAGGCAGTCAATCAGATTTCTAAAGAAGAATCTACCGTAAGTCTTAATAAATGGCAATATAATGGGAAAATTTTGCAGGAGAATACTGATTTTGTTGACAAACTAAAAGAATTAGAAATTGAAACTGCAACTGTTTTTCAGAAAATTGATAAAGGATTTATCAGAATATCAACAACAGTAACCAAAGAAAATGGAGAAAGAGCAACATTAACTTTTATTCCAAATGAATCTCCTGTAATCCAAACCATCCTTAAAGGCGAAACATACAGAGGAAGAGCTTTTGTAGTAAAAGATTGGTATTTAACAGCATACGAGCCCATTTACATCAATAATGAAATAAAAGGGATTTTGTATGTAGGTGTAAGTGAAAAAAATATGGAAATGCTTGAAGAAGCTTTTTCAAAAAGAAGTTATTATGGTGATGGTTATGCATTTATGTTTGATAATAAAGGGAAAATATTGATTGCAAATAATGATAATATAAATTTTATAAAAAACAGTGGAATAATTCAGAAAATTATTGATGAAAAAAAACTTAATTCTGTATTTGAAATTCATGAAAATTCAAATAATATTTTAATTTATTATAGATATATACCTGAAATAGAATCATATGTTGCTCTTAAAATTAATAAAGATAAAATTCTATCAAGATTAAATAAAATAAAAATTGCTATAATCACCTCATTATTTGTTAGTCTTTTACTTATTTTATTAATCAACAGTTTACTAAGCAACTCAATAATAAAGGCATTAAATAAAGGAGTTGAATTTTCGAATCAGATTGGAGCTGGAAATTTGAATGCAAAATTAGATATTTCGCAAAAAGATGAAATTGGAACCCTTTCAAAATCATTGACTTTAATGGCAACAAAGATGTGTGAAACCATAAAACTAATTAACGAGAATGCAGAAAATATTCATTTAGCAGGAAAACAAATGAAAGCTGCATCTCAAAATATTTCGCAAGGTGCATCAGAACAAGCTTCATCCACGGAAGAAATGGCTTCAGCAATTGAGGAAATGGCTTCAACAATTTCTCAGAATTCCGAAAACTCGAATTTAACTCAAAATATTTCTGCAATTGCATCTCAGAAAATTTTGATAGTGAGCAAAGCCGTTGATAAAAGTAATGAAGAAGTAAAAGAAATTTCTAGAAAAATTGCAATAATAAACGATATTGCATTTCAAACAAATTTATTGGCTTTAAATGCAGCTGTTGAGGCTGCTCGTGCAGGCGAGCATGGGAAAGGATTTTCTGTGGTAGCAGCTGAAGTAAGAAGATTAGCAGAACGCAGCAGAAAAGCGGCAGATGAAATAACTAGATTAATAAAATCTAATGCTTCACAAAATGAAGAATCAAAGACTCTTTTAGATCAACTAATACCTGAAGTTGAAAAAACTAATCAATTGGTAAAAGAAATTGCTGAAAGTAGCTATCAGCAAAATATTGGAGCAAATCAGGTTTCATCAGCAATTCAACAATTAAATATCATCGTTCAGCAAAATGCATCAGCAGCTGAACAGCTGGCTAGCACAGCTGAAGAATTGGCTAATCAGGCAAATATGCTTATTAAAGCAATTTCATTTTTCAATAGCAAAAGCATAAACACATAAAAATTTAATCATTTATTATTTACTTCCTGTCGTTAGACTAAAAATCCATTACATGCTTTAAGAAAATAATATTTTCTACTTAACCCAATTTTTTATGCTTTCAAAGGCAAAAAAACTGTATTCAGCAAATATATTTTTAATAAAAAATATGGGATATATACTTTTGCAAATAATAAACTAAAAAAACTTTCTACACTCTGGAAACTTTTTTTTTAAAATAGTGTTTATGGTTTATTATTTTTTATAATTTTGCAGCATGGAAGAAAAGGAATTATTCATCATTGAAAAAGCCGGAGAACTTTTTAAAAAGTATGGCATCAAAAGTGTGTCCATGGATGACATTGCTCAGCAATTGAGTATTTCAAAAAAAACTCTTTATCAATATTTTAAAGACAAAGCTGATTTGGTTACTAAGGTTGTAAATTATCATAATTGCGACCACGATCAAAAATTTTTAGATTTGATGAAAAGTGAAATGAATGCCATAGATATACTAATAGAGGTTAGTAAACATCTGATAGAAATGTTAAAGGAGATCAATCCTCCAATTCTTTACGATTTAAGAAAGTACTATCCTGAGTTAACCAAAGATTTAATTCTCAACAGAAAAGAACATGTTTATAACAACATCAAATCTAATTTGCTAAAAGGAATTGAACAAGGTATCTATCGTGAAGATTTGAATCCGGATATTATTACTTCAATTTATGTGAAACGAATGGATGATGTGTTTTTTGAAGACGATAATTATCTGAACAGATTTCCTCAACATGAAATCTTCAGTCAATTATTTATCTATCATATACGAGGAATTGTAAGTACAAAGGGACTTAAATATTTTGAAAATAAAATTAAAAACGAACCATTAATATAATATATAATGACAAAAAACAGTAGTAAATTAATAATCATAACACTGCTAGTGTTCTTAAATTGTTTGCCACTTTTTGCACAGCAAAAAGGAGGTATGCAATTTACACTGAAAGAAGCTCAGGATTATGCTTTAAAAAACAGTCCGCTAATAAAAAATGCCAATATTGATTTGGCTTCTGCAAAACAAAAAATATGGGAAACAACAGCAATTGGTTTGCCACAAGTGAACGGTAAATTGGCTGGTTCTTATCAGGTAACTGTTCCCGAAAACATTAAATCTTTTTCGGGATTGAGCAATTTGGGTGGCTGGATGTATAATGTTGACAGCGCTTTAAGCAAACTTACCAATGATCCGAAATTTGGGAATATTGAAAAGCCAGCACCTACAGAGCCAACCGATGAAAAAGACCTGAAATGGGGTTTAACTTTTGATATCACAGTTTCGCAACTAATTTTTAGCGGGGCTTACATTGTTGGATTGCAAACATCAAAAACTTTCAAGCAACTTTCTGAAGTGAGTATTACCAAATCGGAACAAGATTTAATTGAATCGGTTACCAATGCTTATTTTTTGTGCGTAATTGCAAATGAAAACAAATTGGTTATCGACAGCATTTATCTGGCAACTGAAAAAATACTTTATGAAATTAAAGAAACTCAAAAAGTTGGTTTTTTGGAAGAAACTGATGTTGATCAAATGCAACTTACACTTACCAATATTCAGAATACCAAAGATATGATTCACAGACAATATGAAGTTGCTATGAATTTATTGAAATTTCAAATGGGTCTTGATTTAAACAATGGTATAGAATTGAAAGACAAAACTATGGATTTGATTTCGCAATTAAATTCATCCGTATTGGCAACTAAAAAAATGAATGTTGAAAATCAGGTTGATTATCGCTTATTAAGCATACAAGAAAAGATGGCAAACTTAAATGTGAAATTTCAGAAATCAACATTTCTGCCTGATGTTGCAATTTATTACAATCATCAGGAAAACTTCAACAAAAAGTCATTTTCGTTTACACCACCCGATATTTTGGGTTTAAATGTAACAGTTCCTATCTTTGGAAGTGGACAGAAAATTGCCAAAGTAAAACAAGCCAATTTAAGTTTAGAAAAAATAAGAAATAGCAAAGAACAGCTTTCGCAAGGATTACAATTGCAATTTTCTGATAACCAATCAGCTTTTATTACTGCTATGAATAAATTTCAAACAAATAAAAGTGCAAGGGATTTGGCAAGCAGAATTTACGACAGATCTATTATACGTTATAAAGAAGGGATGATAAGCAGTTTGGAGCTTTCGCAAGCACAAAATCAATATTTGCAGGCACAATCAAATTATTTTAATGCAATTATTGAAATGTCAACAGCTTATACCAAATTGGAAAAATTATTAAAATAAACAAATAAAGAATTTTTAAATATATAAACAAATGAAAAAATTAATCATCATAATTGGAATTATAATTTCAGTAGTTGCATGCAAAAGCGGCGACAAAAAATCAGAATTAGATAAATTGAAAAAGCAAAGAGATGAGCTAACTGCTAAAATAGACAAACTTCAAAAGGAATATGACACTGAATTTCCGGATACTACTGCAAAAATTGAGTTGGTAGAAGTTTCAGAGGTTAAAAATCAAGAATTTAACCATTATATTGAAGTTCAGGGGAAAGTTGATGGCGAAGATAATATTTATGTTGCACCAAAAATGTCAGGAATTGTTACTGCTGTATTTGCAAAAGAAGGTGATGCTGTTAAAAAAGGTCAGATTTTAGCACAAATTGATGATGCAATTATCAGACAATCAATTGATGAATTGCAAACTCAAATAGTTTTTGCTACAAATATCTACAATAAACAAAAGAATTTGTGGGATAAAAAAATTGGTTCTGAAGTGCAATATCTTACAGCAAAAAACAATAAGGAATCATTAGATAAAAAAATGATAACACTTAAAGAGCAAATGGATATGAGCAAAATAATTGCACCTATTACTGGAACCATTGAAGAAGTTGGAGTTAAAGTTGGCCAGATTGCTACACCGGCACCTAATATGCCTGCATTCCGTATGGTAAATTTCAGCAAAGTGAAAGTAACTGCCGAAGTTGCTGAGGCTTATTCTCCAAAAGTTCGCAAAGGCGACAAAGTAATTATCGGATTTCCAGATTTTAATGAAGAAATTGAAACCAGCATTTCTTTTGCAAGTAAATTTATTAATCCGATAAATCGTACTTTCACTATCGAATCGAGATTGAATCCTGGTAAAATGGAATTTAGAGCAAATATGATTGCATTGGTGAAAATTAATGATTACAAGAGCAAAGATGCAATTGTTATCCCGATTAACATCATTCAAAAAGATGCTCAGGGTGAGTATGTTTTTGTGGCAATAGATAAAGGCAATGCAAAAATTGCAAAAAAACAAAATATCAAAACTTCGCAAAATTATGCTGGTAATACCGAAGTTGTTGAAGGTTTGAAAGCCGGCGATAAAATTATTGTAACCGGATATCAGAATCTGGAAGATGGCGAAACCATTAAATTATAAATAAAAACGTAAATTTTTTTTACAATGAAGAATGAAAAATTAAAAGAGTTTTTCGGAACCAGTTGGGCAATTGATAATAAAACTAGTATTTATGTTTTGGCTGTTATTATTGCTATTTTTGGTATGCTAAGTTATCAATCGATACCAAAAGAGCAGTTTCCCGAATTGGTAATTCCGACTATGATTGTGAATACAATATATCCGGGTACATCTCCAACTGATATGGAGAATTTGGTTACCCGTCCGATTGAAAAAAATCTGAAATCAATTAATGGTGTTAAGAAAATAACCAGTAATTCTATACAGGATTTCTCTACTATAATTATTGAATTTAATACAGGCATTGAAGTAGCTGAAGCCAAACAAAAGGTGAAAGATGCAGTAGATAAATCGAAATCGGATTTACCTAATGATTTGCCTGCAGATCCGAATGTGATGGAAATAGATTTTTCGGAAATACCGATTATGTATATCAATATTTCGGGTGATTTTGAATTAGAAAGGCTAAAGAAATATGCTGATGAAATGCAAGATCAAATTGAAGCACTTAAAGAAATAACAAGAGTTGATATTGTTGGTGCATTAGATAGAGAAATTCAGATAAATGTGGATATGTTTAAAATGCAGGCTGCAAGTGTTAGTTTATCTGATATAGAAAGAGCAGTAGCCTCTGAAAATCTAACTATTTCTGGTGGTTCTATCGAAATGCAAGGAATGAAAAGAAGTGTTAGAGTAACTGGAGAATTTAAAAATCTAGATGTTATTAAAAACATTGTAATTAAATCATCGAGTGGAGCAATAGCTTATTTGAAAGATATTGCTGAAATTAAAGATGGTTTTGAAGATAAAGCTAGTTATGCATCTTTGGACCGGAAGAATGTAATTACCTTAAATATAGTTAAGAAGAGTGGACAAAATCTGTTGGAAGCTTCAGATAAAATCAAGGATATAATTGATAATATGAAGAAAGCTGATTTGCCTTCTACTCTGAATATTACAATTACTGGGGATCAGTCTGTTCATACACGAACTACATTAGCCGATTTGAATAATACAATTATCATTGGTTTTATTTTGGTTACCATAGTTTTAATGTTTTTTATGGGTTTAACTAATGCGTTGTTTGTTGGTTTATCTGTGCCGCTATCGATGGCATTGGCTTATATTGTGATGCCTGGTATCGGATTTACAATGAATATGTTGGTAATGTTTGCGTTTATTTTTGCTTTGGGAATAGTGGTAGATGACGCCATTGTAGTAATCGAAAATACGCATCGTATTTTTAATCAACATAAAGGAAAAATGACCATAGTTCAATCTGCTAAATATGCTGCTGGTGAAGTGTTTGTCCCAATTCTTTCGGGAACATTAACTACTTTAGCCCCATTTTTCCCATTGGCTTTCTGGCCAGGAATTGTAGGTAAGTTTATGTATTTTATTCCTGTAACGCTTATTATTACTTTATTTGCTTCATTAATAGTTGCTTATATCTTTAATCCGGTATTTGCAGTTTCATTTATGAAACATGATGATGATGAAGATCATCATTTTACTAAAAAGAAAATATTTACAATTGGCGGTATTTTTATAGTTATTGCTATACTATTCCATTTAATGTCGTTTCCTGGAATTGGAAATTTTGCAATCTTTATAGGTATTTCTTTTGTAATGCATCAGCTTTATATGCGCAAAGTTTTAAGCAGATTTCAACATGAGTTTATTCCTGCTTTGATGCGAAAATACGAATCTTTACTTCGTTATATTGTGAAAGGCAAACGACCTTATTATTTGCTTTGGTCGCTTATTGTATTGTTTATAGTTACCATTTTTATTACAGGTATTGCAAAACCCAAAGTAGTTTTTTTCCCAAATAGCGATCCTAATTTTATATATGCTTATATAAAAATGCCAATTGGAACTGATATTGCTAAAACTGATTCTATTACAAAAATTGTTGAGGAAAGAGTTTTTGGTGTTATTGGCGATAAAAATCCGGCGGTTGAATCAATTATTTCAAACGTAGCTGTAAATGCTGCCGAAGATAATTTTGACAATAAAACTTCATCAACCAATTTAGGAAAAGTTACGGTAGCTTTTGTTGAATATGCAAAGCGTCAAGGTATTAATTCTAGTACATATCTTGAAAAAATAAGAACTGTAGTAAAAGGAATACCTGGTGCTGAAATATCTGTAGGACAAAATCAGAATGGACCTCCTACCGGAAAACCTATAAGTATTGAAATTAGCGGAGAAAATATCGACGATCTTACTTATACTGCTCGTACTTTTAAAGCGTTTATAGATTCATTGAAAATACCTGGTATTGAAGAACTAAAATCGGATTTTGATGAAGGCAAACCAGAAATCATTATTGATATTGATCGCGAAAGAGCTAATCATGAAGGAATTTCTACCGGACAAATCGGAATGGAAATTCGAAATGCAATATTTGGTAAAGAAGTTTCTAAATATCGCGAAGGAGAAGATCAATATCCTATTCAACTTCGTTATCAAGAAGATCAACGTAAAAATATCGATAGAGTTTTAAATCTTAAAATTACCTATCGTGATATGAATACAGGTTTATTGCGTCAAATTCCATTGTCGTCGGTAGCCAAACTGAAATACGAAAACGCTTATGGAGGCATCAAACGTAAAAATTTAAAACGTGTTATTACATTGGGATCTAATCTTTTAAAGGATTATAATGCCAATGAAATTGTTATGAAAATTACATCTGAAATGCCAAAATACAAGAAAAAAGAAGGTATCGAAATAAACCTTACAGGGGAACAGGAAGATCAGAAAGAATCAATGGAGTTTCTTAGTATGGCTATGCTTTTAGCTGTTTTCCTTATCATGTTTATTATGATTACACAGTTTAACTCTATTAGTAAACCGATTATTATTTTTTCAGAAGTTTTCTTTAGTATTATTGGAGTGCTACTCGGTTTTATTATTTTCGATATGTCGATTTCAATTATTATGACTGGTATGGGAGTAGTGGCACTGGCAGGTATTGTTGTTCGTAATGGTATTTTGCTGGTAGAATTCACTGACGTACTTAAAGAAAGAGGTATGAAAACCCGTGAAGCTATTATCCAGGCTGGTAAAACGCGTATTACGCCTGTTTTGCTTACCGCTTCTGCAACCATTTTAGGGCTGGTTCCTTTGGCTATTGGTTTTAACATTGATTTTGTCTCTTTATTTGTAAAATTACAACCTAATATTCATTTTGGTGGCGATAATGTGGCATTTTTCGGAGCATTGGCTTGGACCATTATTTTCGGATTAAGTTTTGCTACTTTTCTTACTTTGATATTTATTCCGGCTATGTATTTAATTACCTATACCATGAAAGTTAAACTTAAACGATTAAAATCGAATAGATTAGCTAGAAGAGTTCAGTAATTAAAACTGATTTTATATAACAGAAAAGCCGGAGTAAATGCTTCGGCTTTTTTGTATCTAAAATGAGAATTATTTCCTTCATTTTTTAACTTTTTATATTACTGTTGCCCTAATCTATAAAATCAAATACTTATTCCTAGCATAATTTATTGTTTCTCTTTTTCATAATAGTTAATCCATTTTTTATGTAAATGTAAAATATTTTTTTAATAACCTCTTCCATAGGTTTTAACTATTCAAGTTGATTTAATAATATTTTTTATTTTTTCTTAAAACATTGTATAATTATTTATTAAATTTGCATAATGAAAAAATTATTTTAGATAGCAAATCAATTTATTAATATTAAATATCAACTTTATGAGAAATCAATTACAGAAAATCATTGGATTACTTATTTTGGTGTTTTTATTAGGCTTTATAGGTTGGTTCAAAAGTTAATAATGCTATTTATACATCCAATATAAACCATGATAGCTTGGAAGTTGGTTCTTATATTTCATTTGTTGAAACAGCAAATATTAATTTCGTACCTGAAATACAACTATACAAAAACAAATTGAATGTTTGGGTAGCTAATTCTATTCCATTATTACATAATAACATAATAATTAAACAATTAAAAAAATAAAAAACCAATGAAAAAAGTAATTAGTCTTTTTCTGCTAATGTTTATATTAGCAATGAATGTTACGTATGCTGATGTGCATCCATACAATGCAGCATGGCCAACGTATCAGTTAAAAATCAAGAATCAAACGAATCCTTCCCCAAATGTTTTCACATTTGAACTATGGGTGAGTTCTGTATCTAATATACCACTTGAAATTGATTATTTTCAGGCTGGTATTACATTTAACAATGATATTCGTAATGGTGGTACAATAACAGCAACATTAGATTATACAGGTTCTGTATTACCTCTTGATATGCGACATGCAACAACCGCTCCTGCAACAGGTACTTCTGGTTCTTATATTATCAGCAACACAAATCCATGTTACAGATTAGCTGGGAAAAATGGAGCTTTTGGTGTTCCAGTTACATCAGGTGCACCTGATGTATTTCTGGTTAAAGTAATTTTTACCAATACAGTTCCTTTTATGCCTTCTTTAATGCCAAACTTAACTTGGAATTTTGCTAACAATCCTTATCCAACAAAAATGTTTGCAGTTGGTGTAACTTTTGGAAATGTTACCTTACCTATTACAGATACAACAGTTCTGGGATGGCACACAAATGAAAATCCAACATTTGCATTAAATGTAACTTCAGGCTCATCATCACCATTTGTATATAATGTAACAGGCGGTGGATCTTATTGTGCAGGAACAATTCCAACAGGAGTTAGTTTAGGTTTATCTGGCTCTCAACTAGCTTATTCTTATCAATTATACAAAGACAATGTATCTGAAGGATTACCAAAGGCAGGTACTGGTGCTGCATTAACTTGGAATAATCTAACTGCTGGTGTTTATACAGTAAAAGCGACTGATACAGCAAATACAGCAATGAATGGTTCAGCTACTATTATTGCTCCTTTAACTCCGATTCAACAAACTATTACCATATCTGCCAGTTCTAATCCTTCTTTTCAAGGAGACCCAGTAACATTTACTGCAACTGTAACTCCAACTGTTGCAGGTCAGAGCCATAAGTGGTATTATAATGCTACATTGCAATATACTTTACTTAATTCTTATTCTCTTGTTTCTGCTAATGGTGGTGTAGTTTATTGTGAAGCAGTACCTACAGGATGTTATACAGGAGCACAATCAAATAATATAACTATGCAGGTTTATCCATATCATAATATTACTGGTGGTGGTGTTTATTGTGCAGGTACTACTCCAACAGGAATTAGTGTAAGCATGTCAGGTTCTTTATCTACATTGTCATATCAGTTATATAAAAACAATGTAGCAGAGGGTGCACCATTAGTTGGAAACGGTGCTGCTTTGTCCTGGAATAATTTAACAGCTGGAACTTATACAGTAAAAGCAACAAATGGTAGTTGGACTTCTAATATATCAGGTAGTGCAATTGTTACTTCTATAACTTCACCACCAACACCTGTAGTTAGTGTAAATAATTCTTGCTATGCTCAATTTACAATTACAAACGCTGTACCTGGTGCTACATTTAACTGGACTCCTGCTATTACTAACCTTAACTATGTTCCTGCCGGTACATATACAGTAACTCAAACTTTAGGAACTTGTACTAGTAACGCTAGTGCAAATGTTGTTGCTGCTCCTATTGGTGTAACTAATCAGACTGTTACTATAGTAGCAAGTGCTAATCCTTCAGTTCAGGGACAAGTTGTAACTTTTACAGCAACTGCAACTCCTGCTGCTGCTGGTCAGATATTTGACTGGTATGTTAACACAGTATGGCAAAATACAACTGGTACTAATACATTCTCAAAGGTACCTTCTAATGGTGATGTAGTTTCTTGTGAGGCAGTACCTACAGGATGTTATACAGGCGGAATATCAAATAATATTACAATGACTGTTATACATACTGTAACCGGTGGAGGAACTTATTGTGCTGGTTATTCTCCAACTGGTATCAGTGTAAACCTGTCTGGTTCTGATATTCCTTATTCATATCAGTTATACAAAGATAATGTTGCAGAAGGTGCTCCTATAGTTGGAACCGGTGCTGCTTTATCATGGAATAATTTAACAGTTGGAGTTTATACAGTAAAAGCTATTAATGGAAATTCAGTTTTAAATATGTTTGGTAGTGTTACAGTAACTGCCAATGCAACACCAGTTACACCTATTGTTACTGTAAATAATACTTGCAATAACTCTGCATTTACTATTACCAACGGTGCTACTGGTGCTACATTTAACTGGGTTCCTGCTATTTCAAACCTTAACAATGTGCCTGCTGGTACTTATACAGTAACTCAAACTGTTGGAACCTGTTCAAGTTTTGCGAGTGCAAATGTTACGGCTGCTCTAATTGCTCCAACAGTTCAGGCTATTACAATAGTTGCAAGTGCTAATCCTTCAGTTCAGGGTCAAACTGTAATTTATATGGCATCAGCAACGCCAGCTGCTACTGGTCAGATATTTAACTGGTATGTTAACAATGTTTTGCAAAATACTAACGGAATTGATACATTCTCCTATGTACCTGCTAATGGTGATGTAGTTTATTGTACTGCAGTGTCTATTGCTTGTTTTACAGGTGGATTATCAAATAATATTACAATGACTGTTAATCCTATTACAAATACGTGGTTAGGTTTAACATCTGATTGGTCAAATTTCCAAAACTGGTCATTAGGTATTGTCCCTTTAGCAAATCATGATGTTATAATTCCACAAAATCCAGCAAATGGTGCAAACTTCCCGATTATCAATACTCCAGCTGTTTGTCATGTTATTACTATTCAGTCAGGAGCACAATTAATTCAGAACAGCACATTAACAATTGGCAGTGAAGTATTTATACAACATGAACTAACTGCCGGAACATGGCATTTTGTAAGTTCTCCTATTGATAATGCAACAACTTATGCATTTTCTAATGCAAATCCTATAAACTTTGGTCAGAGTTTATTTTTTCAAACTTACAATGAAGCGTGGATATTAGGAAGCGGAACTTCTCCATGGGTTGATGTAACAAACGGTTCTGGAGAAACTATGAGCCCAGGAAAAGGGTATAAAGTATGGTCAGACAATAATCATATTATTACAATGGAAGGTACTCAATTAAACAGTGCTAATATTGTAACTCCGGTTATGTATACTCCAGCTGCATCATATCCTGGTTATAATTTAATTGGTAATTCATACCCATCTGCTATTGATATTCACGGATTCAATACATGGGGTGTAAATATGGATGCTTCTATCTATGCATGGGATGGTGCTCAATATTTATTCCAAAATACTTTATTCGGTACATTAGGATTTATTATTGCTCCAAATCAAGGATTTATGGTAAAAGCTAATGCTGCTGGTGCAATGTTTACAATTCCTGCTACTGCTAAAACTTTTGGTGGTACATTCCTGAAATCAACTGTAAGTGATGTATTGAAATTAAAAGTTAGCGGAAACGGATATAACGATGCTGCTTACATCAATTTCAACAGCAATGCTACTGCAAACTATGACGGACAATTTGATGTTGAAAAAATATTTGGTATAGATGCTGCTCCTCAGTTCTATTCAACTATTACCAACAAAAACTTATCTATCAATACACTTCCTTCTTTGACAAGTCCTGTTGTTGTTCCAATGTCATTAAACGTTGGTGCTAATACAACTTATACTATCACTGCAAGTGAAATGAATAGTTTTGCTAACGGTACTACTATTACTTTAGAAGATACCAAAACTAATACATTCACCAATTTAATGCAACAAGCTGTTTATACATTTACTGCAAGTCCTGCTGACAATGCAAACAGATTTAAATTACATTTTGGTGTTAATGGTATCAACGAAAACGGTAACGGTAATATCAGCATTTATTCAAACAGCAATGTAATTTATGTAAACAACAACAGCAAAGAAGTTGTGAAGAAAATCGTTGTTATGAATGTATTAGGACAGGAAATCTTAAACAAAAAAGCAGCTAATACTACAGTTAACACTATTACTATGGATGTTGCTTCTGCATACTACGTAGTAAAAGTTATTACTGAAAATAAAGTATATACTGAAAAAGTATATGTAAGATAAATAACCTTATTCTGAAAATCCTATTCCATGGAGTAGGGTTTTCAGAATGGTTTAGTTTAACCCATATTAATCAATAGTTGACTTGAAAAGCCGAACTTATTGATTTAGTTGGGTTAACCCCGATTTAGTTATTGTTTTAAATTATC
>CAZWRD010000007.1:28545-49507 GCA_964636105.1 uncultured Bacteroides sp. | reverse complement strand
GGATACATTTACCTAAGAATTAAATGATTTACGATTTGCATAATTTTCATCCGGATTTCAACATCTTTAACTTCCATACTTCTATTGTTCTGAGAGGGACGAATATTGATAAATGAAGTATATTCCATATAATCATCCCCTTCATTGAAAGGATAAATATTTGCACCCCACAAGTTTTGTTGTTCCGAATTATTCATTAACAGCAAATTTTCCAGATCTGCATGCATCTCAGCATCAATAGCCAATATCTTTTTTTCAACATCCACTACAATTTTCATCATTTCTGTAAAATCTGTCTTTCTGTTTTCCCAGAGAATATTTAAAGAGATGGGATCTTTGATAATTTGCATATTTTGAAGTAATTGCTAATTTATGTATGATTTTAATTTTTCTTTTTATAATATGAAGGGTTTTTCTTTGCGGTTCTCTGCGTAAGCCTTTGCGTGCTCTGCGGTTAAGATAAGTTCAAAAAAGCTTCAATTACTCAGTTATTCAGTTACTGCTCTACACAGCTTCGCCACGTCAGTTACATAGCGTGTAACGACCTGAAAGTGAAAGCGATGGCAGGATTGTGTATTTCTAACGTTGCCAGATCAACAAAAATTTTTCATCTTTTGCAAACAAATTAACATCCAATTCATTAGGTGTGCAAATCTGAAAAACTATTTTCCTGCTTATGAAGGCTTCTGCTTTATGTATCAACTGAGAAAGATATTCAGTATCAATATCAACACCAACGAATAGCAAATCAATATTTTTACTGTCGTTGCCGGCAGCCAGGCTACCAGTAAGGAAAACTTTTTCGAGATTTCCCAATTTGTTGATGATTCGTTTGATGATTTGATCGATGCCAACGTATTTATGAATGATGCTGTTGATGTCAGCAAACAATGGATGAAAAGTATTGGCTCTGAAAATCTTTTTGTTGCCTCTGTTGATGGCATGAAGCAGACCTGCCTCTTCGAATTTATTGAGTTCTAAACGAATGGCATTAGTAGATTCGCAGAAATCAGATTCTAAGCCACGCAAATAAGATTCCGACTCTGAGTTCAGGAAGAACTTGAGTAAGAGTTTGATACGTGTTTTAGATGTAATTAATGCTTCTAGCATTCGTTAAATTTAGATAAAATCGAGTAGCAAAAATACTCATAGAAATAGGTTTCAGCAAATTTATTTTGTTAAATTTTGTCGATTTATTGTTGTTAAATTCAAAACTCAATGATGTATTCGTATTTGTATCATTCTTGAGATAGCTTTATTTCAATTGGTTTAAGGTGGTTTGACTATTCAATTTATTTAACTTTTTATGGTTTGTTTTTAATTTTTAAAAAAAGGTAAAACTTTTTCGGGCATGGATATTATTGGCAAGCAATCATTTTTTTATCAATATTTTTCTGCAAGAACCAATTAATAGCTGCAATAATATTAAACCCAACAATCATTATCCAGAAGAATATATCGAAACGATTAAAAATTGAACAAAGTATTAATGTTGTAACTTGTGAAGTAGGCCCTAAAAAGACCCATGAACGGATGATGGTTTTGTTGTTTGCAAGGTATTGAGAAGGAGTGGCTTTAAATAGTTTTTCACTACTTTTTTTTGCTGCAATATTATTCTGAAAACCCGAATATTTTAGATAAAGGCTGATAATGGCTCTGTCGAACCATTTTCCTTTTATGTTTTTGATGTTTTCATATTCCTTACGGAATTCTTCCAAGTCTTCTTCAAAAGTGCTTTTGCGTTCGAGTACATAATCTAAGAAACGATTTCGATAATAATCAACCAAAATGGCATGAACGGTATTACTGGCTCCAGTTAAGGCAAGCAATATCCAATAAAGGGTAGGATTGTTGGTATTGTTAGCAAATCCAATTCCAATTCCGATATAAACTGCTGTAACTGCAATGTAATCAGCTACTCCGTCAATAATTCTTCCGGTACGTGTTCCGTTTTTCTTTAATCTGGCTAGTTGTCCATCGCTACAATCTAATATGTTGAACATCATAAAAAATAATGCTCCAATAATAAAATATTCGGGCGATAGGGGAGAGCCTTGAGCATAAAATATTCCGCCAATAATTCCCATAATAATTGCACCTATCGTTAATTGATTAGGTGTAATATTGCTACGATATATTATTTTTACCAATATAAATGCCAGAGGTCTATAAAAAAAGAGGTCGAAAATTTCTTCAACCTCTAGCATTTTTAATGATTTCTTATAATCAGAGTACCAGCTCATTATTTTGTATTTTCGTTTAAATAAGCTTTTATCATACTCATCAACAAACGATTTTGTTCTTGAGTTCCTATTGTAATACGTAAATGGTTGAACAAACCATCTTCTGCCATAAATTTAACGATCATATTACGATCGGTCAAATATTTTTTCAAGCCATCTTTAATCTCAACCGGAATTTCAACCAAAATAAAATTTGCATAAGATTTAAAAGCTCTGAACCCAGGCATATTGTTAAATTCGTTAAAGAACATATCCATGTCAGCAGTCATTTTTTCTCTCATATCGTTGTAATAATCAACAGAATCAAGGGCAGCTAATCCTATTAATTCCGAAACTCGGTTGTATCCCAAATATCTGGCAGAAAACATATTGAAAGTAGCATGGTTTTCGCCCATCAAAGCGAAACCGATACGGATACCTGCTAAGCCATAGTATTTAGAGAAAGTTCTGATAATTATCAAGTTAGGATATTTTTTTACCAGCTCTTTTAAATGTGAGTTATCTTTGTTATAAAAAAGTGTATATGCTTCATCAAGAACTACTACTGTATCTTTCATTTTTTCAAGCACATGCATCATTTGATCAATTTCCAAACGATTTCCTGTTGGATTATTTGGAGAACTTATTAAAACCAGTTTTGGTTTTTGTTCCTCATACACTTTAAGCATTCCTTCAATATCATAATAGAAAGTATCTTTACCTTCAACTATCGGATATTCAACTTTTACACCTTCTACTTCATCTGATATTTTTTTGTAATACCACCAGGAATAAGCAGGAATCATAATTTTGTCGCCTTTATGAATATAGCAATGAACGGCTTGTTTCAGAATATCTTCTCCTCCAAAACCAACCATTACATTTTTTTCTTCAAGTCCGAAATCGCTTGCCAATCTTTCAGTTAATCGGCTTTTAATTCCTCTGGAGAAATCACGTGAATATTCATAAAGTTCAACAGGATTTATATTATTTAATACATCAAAACAAGCAGGTGCAGGTCCATATTGATTTTCATTTCTATCAAGATAGATTATCGATTTATTGTCTTTATTCATGATTGTTAACTATTTAGTCTTTATTTTAGACATTATTTATTGAAATGCAAAAGTAAAAAAAATCTGCTTACTAATATTGTATTTTATAAAATATTAAATAAAAAAAACCGACAATTTTTCAAAAGCCGGTTTTTAAATTATAAAAGAAATTGACTAAAGCTTCACTATTTTTTTTGTTATAACCAGATGATTACTATTTAAATGTAGATAATAGATTCCTTTTGATAAATTTTCAATATGTAGAATCATATTTTCATTTTTGTCGTCATAATTTTCATCAAATACAACTTGTCCGGAAGTGTTGAAAATGCGAATTCTATCGTATTTGTTTGGTTTTGTAATTGTTATAGTAACAGAACCTTGGGTTGGATTGGGACTAATTTGTATGTTTTGATTGTTAAAGTTATCAATGTTTAATGATAATGACAAAGGCTTGACAATAGAATCATTACCGCAGATATTAGTTGTAATAAGTTTTGCTTGATAGTTGCCATAATTAGCATATGTATGTGTAGGATTGGTTGTAGTAGATTGATTTCCATCGCCAAAATCCCAATAATATGTATTTGCATCAGTAGTTAAATTGTTGAAATTTACAGTTAGATTGTTGATGTTGTATGTAAAATCGGTGTTTGGGATTGCTGTATTTACTAGTATTGCAATAGGAACTCTACTGCTGATACAAACTTCATCCTGAATTTCCCAATCATAGAAAAAGTAATAAAAAGCCGTTGGACTTTGTGTGGCACTAGATTTGGTGATACTTATCGAACTTCCGATTTGATAAGGATAATTACAAGCTGCATTGTTACGATACAAATTGGGATTTGCAGTACTTTCCAATTGGAAATTAATACCCTGTGGAATATTGAAATTGAGATTGATACGGCTTTCTCCTTGTTGAATCATCAGTGTTTTTGTTGCAATAATTTGTCCACTGCTGTTTCTCAGGTTAATGGTTCTGTTGCCAGATGAAGCTGCATAAACTTTTACGGATTTGAGTATGGATGGCGTTGTACAATTAAACATCAAATAATGAATATTGGTATTATTAAAATAGCCACCACCGCCTGAATTATCGGTTTTGCCTCCATATTTTGAAGAAGCAAATGTTTGATTTTCAATGTAAAAATTGGTATTTGCCGAAATAATACCTGTATTGAAAATATTGCCAGTATCAATCGGAATTACTGAAGTAAGTGAATTATACCAATTAATTGTTCCTGATCCACTGGCGGTTAAGTTGAAATTTATTGCACCACAATTTGTTGTATTTCCCGAATAAGTTGGTGTATTGGGTCTGTTTATTTTTAGAATATTCGTTTTTATAACAGAATCTTGTCCATAAAGATTAGAAATTACTAGCTTAACAGAATATTGTCCATTAAGTTGATAATTGTGAATTGGGTGCTGTAGATTGGATGTTGTTCCATCACCAAAATCCCAAAACCAATTGGTAGGCAGGTTGTTTGAAATATCAGTAAATTTTATTTCGCCTTTACAGGTTAAGGTGTCAGAAGTTTTAAAATTAGCAATAGGAGCAGCTGGCATATTACAAATCCAGTTAAGTTCAAATCCTGGTTTCGTAAGTGTTGAATTAGTGATTTGTTGAATAGAAATTACATTGGATGTTGAACTAATACTTCCTCCATTGGGAAGGCTATTCCCTGAAAATGTACCTAATGAAGGACTTAAGGTGTTTTCGCCATCATAAATAATAATATCATCAGAAGTATTAAAATCGAATGTATTGAAATTCAGAGTAATATTTGCAGCACCAGGAACTCTTATTCTGAAAAAGCCATTGGTATTATTGGAATATTCGCCCATACCTCCATTATCCTGCAAAATGCCGCTACATGCATTTGATGAATCTATAGAAGATGTTGGCATCGTATATTTGCAAAATGGATCAATCACTAGTCCATTAGAAAAAGAATAAGTATTGTTATTAATATCAGTTAATGTAAGACTGATGGTTTTGTTTCCTGAAGATGAATAGCTTATTCCTGTTGGTTGAGGATTGTTGGAAGTAGCCGGGCTTGCGTCTGTACCGAAATTCCAACTGTAACTCAATATATTTCCAGTAGATAGGTTTGTAACATAAACACTGTCAGACACACAGGCTCTTCCTGCTGAAATAGAAAATTTTGCATTTACACAACCTCCGTTCACCAATATGTTTGAAGTATAAGGTCTGTAATTGTGTTTTGTTAAGGTTAAAATAGCTTGGTTTCCATATATTTCAGAAAAATAGATGGTTCCATTTCCATTAACAAGTTGAACTGACCCAATTAATTCGCCATTTGCAACCAAACTTGCCAAAGCATCGGGGCAACTGGCATTGTTAATTGTAATGGAAGTGTCAGAAATACAGTTTATTGTGTTGGGATGTGAAGCTGTAATGCTAATTGGATTATTTGTCCAAATTTTCATTGATGGATCGCCGAAATAGTGAAGGAGTTCGAAGGTATATTGATTGTTTCCCCATGTTTGTACCATTCTGGTTAATCCTTGATTAGCCACATCTCCTAAAGTATAAATAGGAGAATGAGCTGTTGGTGTTCCTTGAGGATTATCACCATTGCCAGTAAAATTTGGAATTAAACCCGGATTAGCCCAAATTGCATCTATTAATCCTATTGATAATCCATCGTTATAACCACTGTAACTAACTTCAGCATGACCAAATATGCCAGCAGTTCCTCCATTGGGTCTTCTTAAAAATTTTTCACTAAAACATTCTGCTTCCAGAAATTTTCCTGTTAAACAGTTAATGCTGAAAACTACGGGTAATCTATTGGCATTGTTAAGATTATCTATATCTGAATTTGTATAATTGGGATCACCCCATCCTATTTCGTATCCATGATCTCTGTGTAATACATAAAGCAAACCATCAGCATTATTGATGGCATTATTAATATCAATATTATTGCCAGTCCAAGGGAAAGTAGGTTTTCTTAAATAATTCGGAACTGCTTCTCCATTTGCATAAGTGCCATTGTTCCAATATAATGGGTTTGTAGCACTTGCCGTTTTGTAAACTCTGTTTACATTTATACTTTGTTGAGACGTTAAATAATTCAACACATCTTCACTTGTTAATGAAAATCGCCTATCAGCATAACCGTTGTTGTCATCATCTTGAAAATAAGCAGCATTCATTCCTTTTTTGTAAAAAAGATTATTGTTGAAAGGATTTCTTTCGTAATTGATAATTTTCTGAACAACCATCATTGCTTGTGTTGGTGTAGTAACGGATATTCTCCCTCTTGCCATATCAGGATAATAATCATTACCACCATCCATACAAGTATAATATAAATCAGTTGCAAAATCATCACCCATACTGTTGGTGATGATTTGTCCTGGTACATTTTGATGATCTCCCAAAAACACTACATAGTCGGGTTTGGGTGTCCACGAATTATATCTGTTAGCAATTTCTGTTTTTACTTGCGAACTATACCATATGGGTTTTGAAATAATTTCAACAGAATAACCCATTTGATTTTTCCATTTTGCTAATGAATCAGCTGCTTGTAAATATTGATCTTGAGTAACAATGATATAATTTTTAGAATTACCTTTGGATGTATTTTGAAGTTTGTTTGTAGATTTAGCAATTTCATTTTTTATTTCTTTGTTATTCAGCATGATGTTTGAATACAAATTTAAGAAATGAGATGAATTTTGTTTGCTATCGATAAATTTGCTTCCTCCAGTAAATTCGATTTTATATTTTATATTAGCATATACGGTTAAGGTTTTTTTCTTTGGATTGTATTGAATGGGATGTATTTTTACCATGGCCAAAGAAGAACCTCTTATCTTTTGAATTTCAACAATATCAACTAGATTTGCAGGATATTCAATGTCTTGATTGTAAAAATTTTTATCAATTTCGAATTCTGGATTTGGAGCTCCATATTTGTCAACTGCTAATTTTAATGCAGGATAAATCAAATAATTATCATAAACTTTGCTTTCATACGAAATGATTTTAATATTTGGTGTTGCATTTTGAGGAATGGCAATAATATCGGTATGACAAGGCAAGGCTGGTTTCCCAACATCTTCTGTAGTTGCAAAGTCTTTAATGTTTATCGTTTGATATTGGATACCATCATGTGTTTTCTGAAAAACACTTGCTCCTTCGAATCTGTATTCAATTTCAATTCCTTTTAAACCCATATCTTCAAACACCCTAACTGGTTGAGGATTTGTTTTTTTTGATTTAATTGAATTGTTTTTGAAATACAAGTAATTTTGTTGGCTAAATGCATTTAGGCATATAAAAATAAAGATTACACCCCATATTTTTTTATTCATGCGCTAGATTATTTTATGATTAATATTTTAGTTAATGTTTTGTTCGATAGAATGATTTTGATAAAATAAACCCCCGATTTTAAATCTGAAATTTTAATTTGATGGGTTTGAAATTTTTCTGAAACTATAACTTTTTCAGACAGTAATGTTTTTCCAAAAACATCAATTAATTGCAAATTGCTATTAATCCCATCTTGATTTATGAATTCAATATTCAATATATCAGAAGCTGGATTTGGGAATATTTTGATTTGGTTGTCAGCAGAATACTTGTTTATGTCAAGAGATAGGCTTAAATTTTTTGTAATGGAATCTGAGCCACAAGCATTGGTGGTTATTAGTTTTACATCATAGTTTCCATAATTGGCATAGGTGTGTGTTGGATTGGGAAGAGCAGAACTATTACCATCTCCAAAATTCCATAAATAATTATTGGCGTCGTTAGATTGATTTGTGAAATTAATATCCAGATTATTAATACTTTCAGAAAAAGCGGCAACTGGTGACGATGCATTTATTAAGATATGAATAGGTAAGCGATTACTTTTGCAAGCATCGTCTTGAATTTCCCAATCGTAAAAGAAATAATAAAATCCAGTAGGACTTTGTGTGGCACTGCATTTGGTAATACTTATGGCATTTCCAATCTGATAAGGATAATTGCAACCAGCATTATTTCTGTAAAGATTTGGTGAAGGAGGGCCAACTAATTTTAAATCGTTGCTAACAGGAATATTAAAGTTTAAATTAACTCTACTTGAGCCAGTAGGGATATTTACTGTTTTACTAGCCAAAATATTGCCTTGTAAGTCTTGGAGTGTTATTGTACGGTTACCAGCTGAAGCTGCATAAACTTTTACACTTTTAAGTATAGTAGGTTGATAGCAATTAAATTGCAAAAAATGCTGATTGGTATTATTAAAATAGCTTCCACCACCAGTATTATCTGTTTTTCCACCGTAATTTGAGCCACCTTGAACTTCTCTTTCAACGTAAATGGTTGTAGTTGCATTTATTATAGCTGTTGTAATAATATTTCCTGTATCAAAAGCTTGGCTTGCATTCAATTGATCATACCATTTTATACCGTTACCATTTGTTTGAAAAGTAAAAGCAGCTGGGCCACAATTAGCTGTATCATTAGGTTTTATAGGATCTAATGGTTTATTTATAATAATGTAATTTGTTTTTATAATGGAATCGCCACCAACGGCGTTGTTTACTTTTAATTTTACATTATAAGTCCCATTGTTTTGATATAAATGAGTAGGATCTTGAAGGTTAGATGTTATGCCATCGCCAAAATCCCACGACCAATTCATAGGTCCATTTAGAGATATATCGGTAAACAATATTTCGCCAACACAGCTGCTAGTATCTGAAACTGTAAAATTACAAATAGGAGGTGTAGTAGGCATATTGCATTGCCAAGAAGCCACAAATCCAGCTGCTGTTGTACCTTCATCTGATGTCATTTTTAGGGTAATGCGGTTTGTTGTAGATGTAATTGATCCTCCATTGGGTAGATTATTACCTGTATATGTTCCAATTAGTGGCGAAGAAGTTGATGGTCCATCATAAATATAGAGATAATCATATCCATTTTCTAGGGCGAATGAAGTGAAATTTAATGTGATACTTGAAGCTCCAACAGATTTTATTAATGTAGTTGAAATAGAATTATCTGAATAATTGCTACTGCCTCCATTATCATAAATAGTTCCTGTGCAGGCAGTCATTGTGTTTGTTCCGGTTGTTGGCATATTGATAATGCAGGGATTTGTAGCTAAAATGCTTACATACTGAGATTTAATGTTTGAATCAATTCCGCAATTTCCTCCACTTGAAATCAATTTTACGGTGTAAGTTCCTTGATTGTTATAGGTATGAGTAGGATTAAACAAACTGCTGTATGAACCGTCACCAAAATCCCACACAAAATTATTTGCATTATTGCTTTGATTTACAAAGTTAACAGAAGCTGGAGCTTGGCAAAAGATGGCATTTTCGGAAGTGAAATTACTTTGAACACCTGCAACATAATTATTACCTACTCCAACTGCATAAAAAGCTTTGGTTGTGCTTATAACTTGTTGGCTACATGGTCCAAATAAATCAATAGCAGATTGAATGGAATAAAAACGAGCATCAGCATATTGTGAAGTGTTTGTAAGATAAATAGTTAATGTTCTGAAAGCAATGGCAGCAGCTGAATCTACTGAAATACCTGTAATGTTAAATGAATTTCCATTATCATTGGTGCCGCTTCCACCTACTGATAATAAATAAAACCAATAGTTTAGTACTCCTGAATTTGTATGAACTCCACCATAATCCTGACTTCCTGAGTACCAGCTATTACCAAGATAAGTGTCGGGTTGGTTATATAAATTTGGATTTGACATTGAACGGATAGGTGTTCCGATATTTTCTCCAATTAGCCAATTGGCCTGAGATGGTTTTGCATAAAATTCAATAGAACTTCCGAAAATATCACTGTATGCTTCGTTTAATGCACCCGATTCGTATGAATAGTCAAGATTGGCTGTGAAACTTGTTAATCCATGTGTAATTTCATGTGCAGAAATATCTAATGCAACAAGTGGTTGCCATGATGCATTTCCATCGCCGAAAGTCATGCGTTGTCCATCCCAAAACGCATTGGCATAGTTTACATCATAATGTACATAACTTTTTAGTTTAAAACCTTGTCCATCAATACTATTTCTTTTGAATTTATTCCAAAAGAAATCCCAGGTTTTTTCGGCTGCCCAATGTGCATCTGTTGCTACTTCATCTTTTTGAGCATTTATATTGTTCCACATATTATCTGCATCCGTAAAATCAACTGCACTACCGTAATTGGTTGTGGTTTGCATATTATAAGTTTCTATGCCTAAGCCTCTTGATGTTTCTCTGAGCGTAAACTGACTACCAGTAAAGTTAGAAACAATAGACTGAGTTCCACTGAATTTTGTAATAGCTGTGCCATTTGAATCTGCTTGATGAATTTTGTTATTTTCGAAAAGGATGTTGCCATTTGAAGCATCTATGTAATAATCAGCTCTTTTTAAAGGTTTATCAGCATATATATTAAATACATAGGCGTAGTTATATTTGGTTTCGTTAGGTTTTTGAAATAAAACCAATTCAGCATTAGGATAATAAGTTGCTTTTGGATTATTGCTTTCTCTTTTCAGAAGGTTTTCTTCTTCAGGCATTTCCCATTTGTAGCGTTGGGCTGCTATTGATTTTAATGTTTGTTGAATTGCGGCTTCTTTTGTAATAACAATATCATTTTCAATAATTATTTTTGAAGGCAAAGTACCATTTATAGAATATATTTTTCCATTATTTGTATGCACAATAAACATTGCGTTTTGCAAGTTTATATTCTTATAAGTTAATAAATATCTGTAATGTGTATTTTTTAAATGATCTTCAGTTTGATTTATTAAAATGTAAGCGAAGTCTTGATTTTGATAAATACTTTGAATAAAATCGCTTAAATGATTAATTTCTAATTCCTTGCTTTTCTGAAATTTGATATAAGATAACGAATTGGATTTTTCGTTTATCCGAATGTTTTCTGCAGCATCAATAAATTTCTTTGCATTTTTGCCTTTAAAAAAATTCTGAGCTGTTAAACTGTTGGCTAATAATATTAAAGCCAGAAAATTAGCAAAAAGTAATTTTTTAATCATTATTGTTAAGTTTAATTTGTTTTTATACGACTTAGATGACGTATAAAAATTAAAATTGTTGGGTTTGAACCCAATTTTTTTCAAAAATACTTAATAAATGAATGCAAAAAGCTAATTAACTCAACTTTAACATGATTAGTAATTTATAAAGATGGAGATTGTTTATTTGTTTTTTGAATTAATCATCTTCTTTTTTTTAGTTTTAGGTTTCATAACCGAAAATCCAAAACCACCAATAAAATCTCCTAAACTGAAATATTTCCCGTGAGAATAAGCAATGGGTTTTGCTTTAGATAAATCAAAGGTTTGAGTTTCATTGTCAATATATTTTTCATCCACATTTACTGCAACTACTTCGGCAATAAACATATCGTGTGTACCTAGTTTTTTAATTTCTTTTACCACACATTCTATATTTATTGGCGATTCGGCAATAAGTGGTGCTTTAACAATTTGTGCTTTTTCGGGTGTTAATTTCATTTCTTTGAATTTGTTGTAATCCTTACCCGATTTCACCCCACACCAATCAGTTGCAAAAGCAATTTTTTCAGTAGTAATATTAATTACAAACTCCATATTTTCTTTTATTAATTGGTACGAATGCCTTTCGGGACGAACTGAAATATAACACATTGGTGGATTGGTGCAAATGGTTCCTGTCCAACTAATTGTTATTATATTATAATCTTCTTCAGAATTGCCGCAACTTACCATTATTGCAGGTAATGGATAAATCATGGTTCCTGGTTTCCAGTTTTGTTTTGCCATAAGTTTTTTGTGCAATATTAAGATTTTTTTTGTAAATAGAATTATTTAAAACGAAATGAAATATATAATACTTCAATTCGCAATGCTTATGAAAGCAGACCCAATTTGCTTATTTTCTAATGAGCTTTCGAATGCCACACATGCAGCATTGTAATTAAATTATTAAAAATAATAATGATGATGGGGTTAGCATATTTCTAATTAACATTATGCCTTTAATAAATATTTTAATCACAAAGTGTGATTTTTTAATTGCTGATAATTAATAAGATAGAAAATGTTAGTAAATTTAAAAACTTTTAAATAAAACTTACTATTTAGAATCATTATAAATTTTGCCTTTGTTAGAAATTAATGCATAAAAAGTGAAAAAAAGTGAAAAAAAAAAGTATATTTGTTAGCCAATAAATATAATGAATTATTACAATTGCAAATGTTTTGTAAGTAATTGTAATACAATTTATTGTAATTTACAGAAGGGTGGGTTATTATGCTTGATCGGTTTTGTTAAGTAAATAAAAAAGAAATTGTTTTGAGTTTTTTACAAACAATTTATGAATGATTTGATAAGTTCAGGCAAGGCATAGTTTTGATTTTGTTAAAAAAAACAGGATTATAAAATGGGATATATGTTTTTTGAATTAAAATGATATAATTAAAAAATTCAAAAAGCACACATTTGGAGAAATAATAATTAAAAAAGCATGTATATGAAAAGAGAATTACATTTTAGCAACAAAAGAATTTGTTTTCAAACGTTTTTTAGTAATTTTAGATTTTATCAAATTCTATTAATTTTTGTTTTTTTCTTTACAATAAAGAATGCAAGTTCACAATCAGCAATATATAACGCAGGAAATACTTCTATTTGTTATGGCGAAAGTACAACATTAGCCGTAAATGTAGATGGGGGAAGTGGTCCTTATACGATTGTTTACAGTGATGGAACGAGTAACTATACTGTAAGTAATTATAATAGTGATGACCAGAGTGGGGATGATCCAATTATTGTAACTCCAATTGTATCTAAAACCTATGAATTAATTAGTGTTACATTTGGTTCTAATAATTCATTGCCTGTAAGTTCAGCAACAATATCTGTTACTGTAAATGTTTTGCCAAGTAATATTGTTATTACTAGCCCAACAACTTCAGTATGTTCGGGAGTTAATTTTAATATAGCAGCTACTGCAGATGGAGATGAAAGGATAGAATTATGGAATAATCCGAAAACTGCTAAAATCTCTGATTTACCCTATTCAACATCTGTTACATCGAATACAACATTTACAGTAGTAGCGGTAAGTGCTCAAGGATGCACATCTCAAACAACTCATAATGTAGTTATTGATAATGCTGCTCCAACAGCAGTATGTAAAAATGCTACAATTTATTTAAATGCTTCAGGAGTTGCTAGTTTAGTTGCTTCTGAAATAGATAATAATTCAACAGATAATTGCGGAATAACAGAAAGATTATTAAGTAAATCGAGTTTTTCATGTTCAGATATTGGAGCTAATACCGTTGTGCTAACATTACGTGATGCAGCAGGAAATCAAAGTACATGCAATGCAACTGTTACTGTTGCTGATGCGATAACACCTACAATTTCTGGTACTGCTACAAATACAACTGTGAATACAGATGCAGGCCAATGTTATTATACAGTAAATGGTAATTCATTTGACCCTAATGTGTTAACGGATAATTGTGCTGTAACTTTATTGACTTATAAAATTAATGCTGGAAGTCCTATTGGAAGTGGCATAAATACAAGTTTAAATGGAGTTCAATTAAATAAAGGTATTAATGTTATTGAATGGAGAGCAAGCGATGCAGGAGGAAATTTCTCAATATGGTCGGTAACCATTACTGTAACAGATAATGAATCCCCAGTATTTACCAATTGTCCTACTGACCGAAATCTGAATATGAACAGTAGTAGTTGTAATGCTAGTTTGCCAAATTATATTTCAAATTTAAGTATTGTTGCTACAGATAATTGTACAAATTCAGGTTCTATAACATTAACACAAAGTCCTGTTGCAGGAACTTTATTAAGTGGAGGACACAACAGTACGCAATTGGTTGAAATTACTGCAACCGATGAAAGCGGAAAACAAAGTACTTGTTCGTTTACAGTTACGGTTATTGATAATCAAAATCCAACCATAAACTGTCCAACAAATATTATTCAAAGTAATGATGTTAGCAGTTGTGGTGCAATCGTAAATTATTCTGCTCCCGTTAGTGTAGATAATTGCACTGGATTTTCTGTATTGCAAACAGCCGGTTTAGCATCAGGTAGTGCATACCCTAAAGGGATAACTACCAATACATTTGAAATTACAGATGTAGCCGGAGCAAAAGCAAATTGTAGTTTTACGGTAACTGTAAATGATACAGAAGAACCAACAATTAGCTGTGCTTCAAATGTTAGTGCAAATACAGATTTGAATAATTGTACAGCGGATATTGCTATAAGTGACGCTGTATTTGCCGACAATTGTACTGGTTATTCATTAAGTTGGGCTATGACAGGTGCAACGGTAGCTAGTAGTAGTGGTCAAATAGGTAATTATTTATTCAATAAGGGAATTACAACAATTACATATACTGTTACAGATGCTTCAATCACAGCTAATACCAAACAGTGTAGTTTAACCGTAACAGTTACCGATAATCAGAATCCAGTAATAACTTGTCCGACAAATATTAGCGTTAATAATGGAACTAATCAATGTAATGCAAGTGTTGAAATTCCAGATGTAATTTTTACTGATAATTGTAGTGGTTCTGTTTTAACATGGTCAACAACTGGTGCCACAATATTGGGTGGAAGCGGACAAATTGGAACTAAAACCCTTAATGTAGGTATTACAACAATTAATCTAACAGTTACAGATGCAACTAACAGAACAGCCCAATGCAGTTTTACGGTTACAGTTACAGATAACCAAAAACCTGTAATTGTTAATTGTCCCTCAAACATAAGCCGAACAAGTGCTGCAGGAGTATGTACTTCTATTGTTTCATGGACTGAACCAACTGCTACCGATAATTGTACTTCAGCAGGAAATTTGGTTTGGACAAAATCTCATACTCCGGGAACTGCATTTCCAAAAGGTGTAACCACCGTAACATATAGCGTAGCAGATGCAGCCGGTAATACAAGTAATGTTTGTAGCTTTACTGTAACTGTAACTGATAATCAAAAACCTATAATAAGTAATTGTCCTTCAAATATTAGTGTGCCAAATACAAGTGGACAATGTTATGCAACAGTAAGTTGGGTAGAACCAACTGCTCTAGATAATTGTAGTTCTTCAGGAAATTTAGTTTGGACAAAATCTCATACACTTGGAAGTAATTTCACTATAGGAAATACACAAATAGTTTATACAGTAGCAGATGAATCAGGTAATATCAGCAACGCATGTTCATTTACAATTAGTGTTACAGAGAGTGAAATCCCTACAGCAATATGTAAAAATGCAACTTTATATTTGAATTCTTCAGGTTTAGCAAATTTAAGCATTAACGATATTAATAATAACTCAACTGATAATTGTACTGCTCAAGGAAGTTTAATTTTTACAGCAAGTAAAACTAATTTTAATTGTACAAATATTGGAACTAATAATGTCGTAATGACAGTGAAAGATGCCGCAAATAATCAAAATACCTGTACAGCAATTGTAACAATATTAGATACTATAAAGCCAATACTAACGGCAACCTCAGGTACAACAACATCAAATGTAAATGCTAGCACTGGCCAATGTTATTATACAATAAATGGTTCTGAGTTTGATCCGTTATTTTCAGATAATTGCTCCGGAACAACATTGTCATATACAATTACAGGAGCAACAACATTAAACGGAATAGGTTCGATAGCTGGGAAACAATTATTAAAAGGTGCAAATACAATTACATGGACTGCAACAGATGCAAGTAGTAATACTGCATGGAATACAATAAGTTTTACAAAAACAGTTGTAGATAATCAAACTCCTATAATTTCTGCAAAAACAAATCAAAATAGAAATACCAATACCTTATGTGGATATACAACCGTTGGAAATGAATTTGATGTTACGGTATCTGATAATTGTAATTCATACACTTTAACATATACTATAAATGGAGGAAGCCCCGTAACAGCAAATACTTTAGAGTCATTTGTTTTTCCAAAAGGGGCAAATTCGGTAGTTTGGACAGCAAGTGATGGCGTTAATTCAAGTACTAGATCATTTCAAGTAGCAGTTACCGATGATGATTATCCAACAATAACACCTATAAGCAATATTGTGCAAAATGTTGATTTGGGTGAATGTACAGCCATTGTAAGTTGGAATCAACCTACTGCAAGTGATAATTGTCCGGGAGTTAGTTTAAGTCAGATATTGGGTCCAGCAAGTGGAAGTGTATTTGCAATAGGAACAACAACAATCCAATACAGAGCTACAGATGCATCTGGCTTGGTTTCAAACATGAGTTTCTCGGTAACAGTTCAAAATTCTATTGCACCTGTTGTTACATGTCCGTCGGGAAGTAGTATTAATTCTCCTTTTGAAAGAGATGCGGATAATGGTGTGTGTTTTTATACTGTTGATGGGACTGAATTTAATGGAACAGCAAGTATGGGTTGTTCATTTGTATTCACTAATTCTTTTGATGCAAGCACAAGTTTAGCCGGTAAGCAATTGCCTGTTGGAAATCATGAAATTACATGGACTGCTGATAATGGTTCAAATAGTTCTACATGTACGATATATGTTAGAGTAAATGACTTACAGAATCCAACATATAATCAACCAACTGGTAATCCTGCAAGTTCATACTCATATCAAAAAAATACTGACCCAGGTGTATGCTATTATACTGTACCCGGAAATGAATTTGATTTGTACAATTTATCTGATAATTGTTCATTTCAAACGCCAACATATCAAGTTACAAAAAATGGTATTGTAACGCATACAGGAAGTAATTCTTTGGCAAGTGTTCAATTTATAAAAGATGATCAATATCCTTATGAGGTAGTATGGACTTTTAAAGATTTAAGTAATAATACTGTTACATCAGATGTTTTCACCATTTCAGTTGTAGATAATCAACCACCTTCTTTTGTGTGTTTCGGAAATTTAGGTAGGTCAATCCCGTCAGGGCAATGTAATTATATTGTAAACGGTAATGAATTTAATCCTACAAGTTTTAATGATAATTGTGATGATGCTGCTGATTTAATTACTTCATATACAATTGATGGAGTGCCAGGAAGTGGATCTTCAATGGCTGGAGCTACTATTACTAGTGGATTACATACAATTGTCTGGACAATAAAAGATCAAAAAAATAATTCAACAAGTTGTTCGTTTTATTTGTCTGTAAGTGATCCAATACCACCAGTTTTATCAGTTATTTCTAATCAAACTAGGGATGCATTAATTAATCATTGTTATTATAAAGCTAATGGAAATGAATTTGATCCGACTATTACAGATAATTGTCCTACAATAACTTTAACTAATAATCAAAATAATTCTTCTACTTTGGCAGATTTTGAATTTCCGGTTGGAATAACTGTAGTAGTTTGGAAGGCGATTGATGCTGGTGGGAATGTAGTTACCATGCAATTTAATGTAACAGTTTATGATATTACACCTCCAGATGCAAGTCTTGTTTCAACTGCAACTAGGATTGCTTCAAGTTCTTCTAATTCATGTTATTATAGAGTTCAGGGAGTTGAGTTTGATCCTCAGAATATTACAGATAATTGTACTCCAGGCAATTTTAATATTATAAATGATTTTAATCAATATAGTTCATTAACTTTTGCTCAAATACCTGTAGGACAAACTACTGTAACTTGGACAATAAAAGACTTTAAAAATAATATTACCACAAAAACTATAGATATTACGGTTAATGATAATACTCCTCCTACAATCAATTGCCCATCTTCCAGTTATACAAGAGTTGCTGATCAAAATCAAAATTATTATACAGTTGGAACAGGGGAATTTAAACCAGTAGCATCCGATAATTGTATATTTACTTATACAAACAATAAAAATAATGGAACAAGTCTGGATGGAGAACAATTGACAATTGGTAGCCACACGATAACATGGAATGCAACTGATGCTTCAAATAATTCAACATCATGTCCTGTTACTATTAATGTTGTTGAAGGTTTGTATCCTTCAATTACATGTGGTGGAGATAAATCAAGAAATAATACGTCTGGAGATTGTAGTTATACCGTTACGGGTACTGAATTTGATGTAAGTTCAACAACAGCTGGAGCTACATTAACCCATAATTTTTCATCAGCTCCATTAAATTCAACTTTAGCAGATGCACAATTTCCTGTTGGAACTACTTTAGTTACATGGACTGCTTCTCAAACAATAAACTCCATATTATATACAAATTCATGCAGCTATTATGTTTTTGTAACTGATAATGAACTTCCTGTGATAACACCTCAAGCAAATATTACTACAAATAATAATTCAGGTTGTTATGCTACTGGTGTAAATTTAGGTACCCCAACCAGAAGTGATAATTGTGGAGTTCTTACCTATTCTAATAATGCACCAACATCATATCCTATTGGAACAACTAACGTTACTTGGTATATAGAAGATATACATGGAAATAATAGCACAGCAACACAAACAGTTACTGTTGTTGATAATGTTGCTCCATCAATTAATTGTCCTTCAAATTCATTTTGCCGAGAGGTAGATGACCCATTAGCTACTTATTATACTGTAAATGGCAATGAATTTAAACCTAATGTATCGGAGAATTGTTCAGTATTGTCTTCTTTTACACATGATTATACACCTACTTCATCAAATACAACTTTGAATGGAATACAATTTCCTGTAGGTACTTATAATATAACATGGACAGCAACTGATGGTGTTGGAAATTCTTCTACTTGTTTAGTAACAATAGTGGTTAGCAATACTTCAAATCCCCCAGTTACTTGTCATGGAAATTTTTCAGTAAATACCAATCCAGGAGTTTGTACTTATACAGTTAGCGGAACAGCTTTTGATGTAACAACCACAGCTACTCAACCTCCAACAATAACAATAACAAATGATTTTAATAATTCTTCATCTTTAGATGGAGCTGTGTTCCCAAAAGGAACAACCACTGTAGTTTGGACGTTATCAGACGGAACTTATACCAATACTTGCTGCTCTTATAATGTGTATGTGTATGATAATCAACCACCAACAGTTACCTGGCCAGTAGATATAAGTGTAAATGTCGATAATGGAAGTTGTAGTGCTACTAATGTAAGTCTTGGTGTTCCAATAGCTACTGATAATTGTGATGCACCATCTGCAGTTACTTATTCAAAAACACCCAATACAACTACTTTCCAGGTTGGAGATACCTATGTTTACTGGACAGCTTGGGATTCGCAAGGACACCCAAGTAATTATACCCAAAAAGTAACTGTTACAGATAATATTGATCCTGTTATCGCATGCCCTTCAACTACATATTTTGCAGAATGTAATAATTCATCAGTAAATTATCATACAGTTGTTGGAAGTGAATTTACGCCATCAGTTACAGATAATTGTAATCTTCAGAGTATGATTAATGATATTACAAATAATTCAAATCTGAATGGACAGAATTTTACGATAGGAGACCATACAATTACTTGGACAGCAACTGATGCAAGTGGAAATAGTGATCAATGTACAGTTAATGTAACTGTTGTAAATTCTTATAATCCGATTATTGATTGCCCTATTGATTTGTATGAAAGCACATCTTCAGCAAGTTGCAGTTATACTCAAATAGGAACTGGTTTAGATGCAGAAATATTAGATATCTCTATTATACCAGGAAGAACTTTAACACATGATTATGCATCAGCTCCTTTAAATACAACTTTAAATGCTGCTGTATTCCCAAAAGGAACAACCACTGTAATTTGGACTGCAAAACAAACAATAAATGGTACTGAATATACCAGCACTTGTAGCCATGTAATAACTATAGTTGATGATGTAGCTCCAGTTATTAATCCGTTACCAACTGATATCACTGTAAATATTGACTCAGGAACATGTGTAAAAACAATGACAATGCCAGCTTTATCTGTAACAGATAATTGTACCTCGACAAATAATTTAATTATTAGCAATGATGCACCTGCATATTTTTCTATTGGATTAACAAATGTTCATTGGCAAATTACAGATGAAAGTGGAAATACAACTTTATATGTTCAAAAAGTTACAGTTGTTGACAACAAAGGTCCGGTAATTTCAAACTGTCCATCTTCAAGTATTAGTGCAGTAGGTTCTGGAGGTAGTTGTGGAGCAATTGTAAATTGGCCTCAATTAGGTGCAACAGATCTATGTAGTGGTGTAGCTTCTTTTGCTTCTACCCATAGTCCCGGCAATTTATTTTCATTCGGTAATACAGTTGTAACCTATACAGCAATTGATAATAGAGGAAATACAAGCACTTGTTCATTTGATGTTAATATTACCGATATACCACCAATTGTAAATTGTGTAAGCAATAAAATTAGAAGTACAAATGCAAATACTTGTTCATATTTAAGTTTAGGTAATGAATTTGATCCCTTATCTTATGGCGATAACTGTGGTTTGTCTTCAGTAATTTATAGTTATACTGATAATATTGGTTATCATACTGGAAGTGGCTCTTTGTCAGGTATTTCAATTGCACGATTGGCAAATAGTACACCTATACCAATAACTTGGACCGTAACAGATAATAATGCAAATACCAATTCATGTACTTTTAATCTTACCATAGAAGATCATGAAGGACCTATTAT
>CAZWRD010000007.1:14622-28445 GCA_964636105.1 uncultured Bacteroides sp. | reverse complement strand
AATACAACCGTTAATGCTATAAATTCATGCGAAAATATTGTTAATTACACAGTACCTACATTTATTGATTATGGTACAATTAATCAACCTTTAACAATAACTGTATTACCAACTTGGGCAGTAAGCGGTGCATCGTTTCCTGTTGGTATAACTTCTGTAGTATATAATGTTGTTGATTCAAGTGGAAATACGTTATCATATCCTTTTAATATTACTGTGCTTGATCAGACCTATCCAGTAATTAGTTGTCCTGATGGCTCTCCATTAAATGAATTTCATCGACCTGCTATTTTAAATCAAGCATATTATACAACAAATGGTAATGAATTTAACGCAACAGTAACAGATAATTGTGCAACTACTTTGCGTAATAACTATAATAATGCTTCTACTCTAAGCGGAGCTTTCTTCCCTGTTGGAACTACAAATGTAGTTTGGACTGCAACAGATGCAAGTTTAAATACCTCAACTTGTACAATTAAGGTAATTGTTGCTGACGATCAAAATCCAGTGATAAGCAATTGTCCACCTTTAACAGTAAGTAAAAATTCTGATTTAGGCTATTGTTATTATCAAGTTTCTGGTGCTGAGTACGATCCTTATGGATTTACAGATAATCATGGTTTGCAAAAGTTGACTTATCAAATAGGAAGTGGTGCCGAAGTTGGAACAGATTTAACAACAAGCCTAGCTGGAGTTCAGATACCCGTAGGAACTACCATTTTACCAACTACAACTATTACTTGGCGTCTTTACGATTTAAGTAATAACATAAGTGCAATTTGTCAAACTGTTTTTACGGTTGATGATATTGAAGCACCTGTGGTAACTACCGTTTCAAATCAAATAAGAAATACTGATTCTGGTCAGCCAGATTATACTGCAAAAGTAGGCGATTTATGGAACGCCATTGTTACAGATAATTGTGAAGTTGAGAAAATAACTTATCAAATAAATGGTGGAAGTATAATTGGGTCAAATGCATTAACTACCATAGTTGGTGAACATTTTGCCATTGGAACTCATACAATAAGCTGGGTAGCTACAGATATACATGGAAATTCGAGCACAGCAAGTTATCAGATAACCGTAAATGATGAAGAAGCACCAACAATTGTTTGCAATAACAGACCTGTTTATTTAAATAATAGCGGTAATTACTCACTTATTCAAGCAGATATTGATGCTATAAGTGCCGGTTCTTCTGACCCTAATGGGATAGCAAGTGTAAGTGTTTCTCCATCAGTATTTAATTGTAATAATTCTGGAAATAATTCAGTGGTAGTTACAGTTACGGATAACAATGGTAATTCTTCAACTTGCGATGCTTTAGTAATTGTTATTGATACAATCAGCCCTATGGCAGTATGTCAGAATTTGACATTGACATTAGATGTTCTGGGTAATGCCCAATTAGCAGCGACTTCATTAAATAACGGTTCTTCAGATAATTGCGGAATTGCATCTTATCTTGTTTCGAAAGATAATATTACATACACATCATCTGTTGATTATGATTGTAGTGAAGTGGATAATACAAATATTGCTTATTTAAAAGTTATTGATAATAGCGGAAATATTAAAATTTGCAGTTCTACAATTACTGTTACTGATGATATATTGCCATCAGCAGTTTGTAATCCAATTACTGTGTATTTAAATAACTTAGGTGCTTATACACTTAATAATACTGATATTAATAATTTGTCAAATGGTTCAACAGATAATTGTTCACTTGAAAAAACAGTAACGCCAAATGTTTTTGATTGTTCACCAATAGGGTCAAATAGTGTTACATTAAGAGTAACAGATCCTGCAGGTAATTTTGAAGAATGCAATACAATCATCACTGTATTAGATACGATACGACCAAATGCGATTTGTCAAAATATTACAGTGCAATTAGATGCTAATGGATTGGCAATGATAACAGCATCTATGATTAATAATGGATCTAATGATGCGTGTGGTATTGCTAACATGGTAGCAAGTCAAACAATTTTTAATTGTACTAATATTGGAAATAATAATGTTGTTCTTACCGTAACTGATGTAAATGGTAATATTTCAAGTTGTACAGCTATTGTAACGGTTGAAGATCATGTAGCTCCAATAATTACTTGTCCTATTGCAGTAAATCAAAACGTTAATACAGATAATAATCTTTGTACTTATACAAAATCTGGAAATACTTGGAATGCAACAGTATTGGATAATTGCAACACAATTACTTCTTTAACATATTCATTGTCAGGTGCAACAACTGTAATAAATAATTTGAATACAACTTTAGATCAGCAGGTATTTAATAAAGGTATAACTACTGTAACATGGACTGCAATAGATAACTATAGCAATTCTTCAACTTGTTCTTATACAATTACTGTAAATGATGAACAATTGCCAAATGCTATATGTAAAAATATTAGTATTCAGTTAGATGCAACAGGTAATGCTTCAATTACAGCAAATGATATAAATAATAATTCATCTGATAATTGTGGAATTCAAAGTTTATCTGTTTCTCAAACAACTTTTGATTGTTCAAATTTAGGTAATAATACCGTAACTCTTACCGTAACTGATAATAGTGGAAATGTTAATACATGTCAATCAACAGTTATTGTACAGGATTTAATTAATCCGGTTGCAAGTTGTAATCCGATAACTGTTCAATTAAATTCTTCGGGAACTTATTCATTAACAGCAGGAAATATAACAGATTTGTCATCTGCTTCTACTGATAATTGTAGCATTGTAAATAGAATTGTTTCACCTAATACATATAATTGCAGTAATGTGTCAACTCCTGTAAATGTTAGTGTTACAGTATATGATGCTGCAGGAAACTCTAATAGTTGTCCAACAACTGTAACGGTTAAAGATGAGGTAGCACCCGTTGCTAATTGTAAAAACATAACTTTACAGTTAAACTCTTCAGGAACAGCAAGTATAGTTGCAGCTGATATTAATAACAATTCAACAGATGCTTGTGGAATTGCTTCTTTGGTTGCAAATAAAACTTCATTCAATTGTGCAGATTTAGGTGCAAATACAGTTCAATTAACAGTTACTGATGTAAATACGAATAGCTCAAATTGTAATTCTACTGTAATAATAGAAGATACTATTAAGCCGATATTTTCTTCTTGCCCTTCAAATCAAAGTGTAAATACTGATAATAATACCTGTACTTATACAAAACCAGATAATAGCTGGGATGCATCTGCAACTGATAATTGTTCTGTAGCTACTTTAACATATGCATTATCAGGTGCTACCACAGCTAGTGGAAGTACATTAAATAGTGTAAGTTTTAATAAAGGAATTACAACTGTAACATGGACAGCAACAGATGCAAGTGGTAATTTCAGAACTTGCTCATATACAGTAACAGTAACTGATGCACAAAATCCAGTTGCAATTTGCAAAAATACCACTGTTTATTTGAATACAAGTGGTGAAATTGTGGTACAACCAGTTGATGTTAACAATGGTTCTAACGACAACTGTTCAATTGTAACTTATTTGCTTTCAAAAGATAATATTACTTATCATGCGAATGAAACATACAATTGCACTAATATTACAGCAAATGAAACAATTTATTTGAAAGTAATTGATGAAGCTGGAAATTCTCACAGTTGCAGTTCAACTTTAACAATTTTAGATAGTATTGCACCAGTTCCTTCAAGTCATGCTGATCATATAGTAAATACAGGAACAGGAGTTTGTACTTATACACACAGTGGCACTTCTTGGAATGCGCTTGATAATTGTGATCCAAGTCCAACAATAAGTTATTCTCTATCAGGTGTTACTTCAGGTACTGGAAGTTCTTTAAATAATGTAACTTTTAATAAAGGAACAACTACTGTAACATGGACAGCAACAGATGCTAGTTCAAATTCAAGAACATCCACATTTGATGTAATCGTTAATGATACTGAAGATCCTAGTTTTACTTTATGCCCAACAAATATAACTCAAAATGTGGCAGTTGCAGGAAATACTTCAGCTGTTGTTTCAGGCATAACAGCACCAATTTATACTGATAATTGTGATGTTACAAAATTAACTTACGCATTTAGTGGTGCAACAGTTGCAGGAGCTCAAGTTTCAGGTATTAATGTTTTGTCAAATAATACATTTAATTTGGGTACAACTACGGTAACTTATACTGCTTATGATGCAGCTGGAAATCAGAAAATATGTAGTTTTATTATTACTATAAATGCACTTCCAGCGGATGCCGTTACGGTTTCACCTATTAGCGGAAATACTACAGAAGCATCAGGTGTAAATCATACTGCAACATTTACTGTTGTTTTACCTATTGCTCCAACAGGAACTGTAGTATTAAATTTGCAAAGTGGCGATTTAACTGAGGGAACTTTGTCTGCATCCACTTTAACTTTTAACGCATTAAACTGGAGTACTCCTCAAACTGTTACAGTTACTGGAGTAGATGAATTAATTGATGATAATGATCAAACTTATGATGTTCTGATAACTACCAACCAATTATTAACAAGTGTTGGTTCTGGTTACTATTTTGCAGAGCCTAATGATGTTAGTGTTACAAATATTGATAATGATGTTGCAGGTGTAACTGTAACGCCAATAGATATTTTAACTTCAGAAGTAGGAGGAACTGGAACATTTAGTATCAGATTAAATACAGAACCAGTAAATGATGTTGTTATCTTTTTGTCTAGCGGTGATTTAACTGAATGTGATCAGCTTTCTACAACAAGCGTTACTTTTAATAGTACAAATTGGAGCACTCCTCAAATAATTACGATAACGGGTAAAGATGAATTTATTGATGATGGTGATATTGCATTTGATATTATAACAAGTGTGATAACTTCTGACGATTCAAAATATTCAGGAATGGCTGTTAATGATGTTCAATTTACAAATATTGACAATGACGTTGCAGGTTTTGTAGTTTCCAATATTTCAAATCATACAACAGAAAATGGTGGAACGGCTACTTTTACTGTAAGACTTACCAGCAAACCAGCAACCGACTTAGCTAATTATGTTGTGGTTGTTAATATGCAAAGCAGCAATCCTGCCGAAGGTACTGTTACTTCAACTCCTTTGACATTTACTGTAACAGATTGGGATGTTAATCAACAAGTTACAGTTACGGGTGTAAATGAATATGTTGTTGATGGAAATATCTCTTATTCAATAATTCTAGCTGTAGATGAAACAGCAACAACCGATCCATTGTATGATGTGTTAAATCCAAATGATGTAAGTGTAATTAATGATGATAATGATGGCGCAACATTGGCAATAAATAGTGTTGACCAAGCTGAATTACATAGCGGAACATCTACTTTTGCATTTACCGTAACTCATACCGGACAGGAAGTAAGCGGTGGATATACCGTAGGTTGGTACACTCAAAATATGAATCCTGTTGAAGCCACTTTCCCTAGTGATTATGCAGGAGATGGTGGTACATTAACATTTAGCGGAACTGTTGGAGAAACTAAAACTATAAATATTACTGTTAAAGGTGATGCGAAGGTAGAACCTAACGAAAGATTTAGAGTTGTATTAGGAACAGTTAGTGCTGGTGGTAAAAATGTTTCAATTCCTCCAATAGGAAAAACAGGTTATGGAACAATTTTAAATGATGATAATGCTACATTTATTATAAATGATGTGTCTATAAATGAAGGAACAAGCGGTTCACAAAATCTGGCATTTACTGTAACATTAAGCGAAGATGTTGAAACAACAAATCCAGTTACTATCAATTATACTACACAAAATTCTACAGCTTTAACTACGGATAATGATTATACATTAAGTAGCGGAACTTTGAGCTTTACAGGAACTAAAAATGAGACCAAAACCATTTCTGTTCCAATTATTGGTGATCAAAAAGTTGAATTAAACGAAACATTCAATGTTTTATTGAGCAATGTTCAATGTGTTGGATTAGATCCAATAATTTTAGGTCAGATTTCAATATTTGATGGCACAGGAGTAGGAACAATTACAAATGATGATAATGCAACAATCAGTATTAATAATGTAACACAAACAGAAGCAAATTCAGGTGTTACTAATTATAACTTTACTGTAAGTATGTCAAAAGCATCAGATGCAAATGTAACAGTTGATTATACCACATCTGATGTTTCTGCCTTTTCATTAGAAGATTATACGCCAACAAGCGGAACTTTAACTTTCTTGCCTGGCGAAACATCAAAAACAGTAACTGTTGAAGTTATTGGAGATTTGAAAGTTGAGCCAACAGAAACTTTTAATGTTGTATTAAGTAATTTAAACAATAATACAAGAAATATTACTTTAGGAACTGCAACCGGAATTGGTACAATAAACGATAATGATATTGCAACATTAGCAATAAGTGATGTTACAGTTAATGAAGCTGATGGAATTGCTACATTTACCGTTAGTTTAACAGGAACTGTACAAAATAATTTTTCTGTAAATTATGCTACTTCAAATAATACTGCTGTGTCTGCAAGTGATTATAATGCAATAAATTCTACAACTTTAACTTTTGGCGGATTAAATAATAATATACAAACTTTTAATGTTACAATAAATGATGATAATATTGCAGAAGCTACTGAATACTATTATATTAACCTTAGTGGATTAAATACAAATAGCCAAACTGGAGTTAGTATTTTTGATGCACAAGGTATTGGTACCATAAATGATAATGATATTGTTCATTTAACCTTAAATGGATTTACAGTTACAGAAACTGATGGTACACAAACAGAGAATTTCTATGTGAGCAGAGATATTGCTTCTCAATCAGAAATTATACTTAAATTCTCAACAGCTAATGGTACTGCATTAAATACATCTGATTTTACTTCACAATCGGATGTTACGGTTACTTTGCCTGCTTCATCTACTGCAAATTATGATGTGAGTGCTACTACCATTAAAGGTGATTTAATTGCTGAACCAACAGAAACTTTCAACGGTACAATAACATTGAATAATGCGAATAGCCAGCAAGTTGAATTAACTGTTCCAAGTGCTACATCTACAATTCTTGATAATGATCAGATTGTGATTAATATAGCTGGATTTACCGTTACTGAAACCGAAGCTTCGCAAAGCAAGAATTTTGTGGTAAGTATGAATACATCTGCTCAAGAGGATATTACTTTGAGCTTTAGTACAGCAAATGCAACTGCCATTGCAACTAATGATTATACATCACAAACTTCAACAAGTGTTACAATTCCGGCAGGCTCGACCAGTGTAAATGTACCAGTTACTATACTTGGTGATTTGGTTGTAGAGCCACAAGAAACATTTACAGCTTCATTTATAATTACAAATACAAATAATCAACAAGTTGCAGCTGGGACCTATACAGCTACAGCTACTATAAATGATAATGATGCAGCAAGTCTAGCTATCAGTGGATTTACAATTAATGAATCAGAAGTTGGAACGGTTGACGCAAATTTCACAATAACTTTAACAGGAAATGTTCAAAATGATTTTACAGTTGATTTCTCTACTTCAGATCTAAGTGCTATATCGGGTTCAGATTATACTTCTGTAAGTCAAACCTTACATTTTGGTGCATCTGCATCAAATGTTCAAACTGTAACTATTCCAATAAATAATGATGCTTGGGTAGAACCTACAGAAACATTACTTGGAACAATATCTAATATTTTGACAAATACTCAAAATGTAACTATTGCTACAATCACGGCTACTTCAACTATAACAGATGATGATCAGGCAGGTATTGCAATTAATGATGTAAGTGTTGTTGAAAATGTAGTTGGAGGGTTTGCTGTATTTACGGTAACATTAAGCGGTAATATTCAGGATGCATTAACTTTGAATTATCAAACTGCTAATGCAACAGCTTTAAGTGGAAGCGATTATACAAGTTCTTTATCTACAGTTACTTTCCCTGCTTTGTCTTTAAATGGAAGTACGCAAAGTATTTCGATACCAATTATAAACAATACAATTGCAGAACCTACAGAAACTTATTATTTAAATTTAAGTAATCTGATATGTACAGGAAGTGCTTCGTTTACAGATAATCAGGCTCTAGGTACAATTACAGATGATGATCCTGTAACACAAATTAATTTATCAGGAATTAATATAAGTGAAACAAATACCAATGATTTACACAATTTTGTGGCAACAATGGATATTCCTGCACAGGAGCCAGTAATTATCAGGTTCTCAACTACAAATTCAAGTGCCGGAGCATCTGATTTCACAGCACAAACAAATGTAGAATATACAATACAGCCATTAACGACATCTGTAAATATACCAATTGAGATATTGGGCGATTTAGTTACTGAGTTATCTGAAAACTTTAGCGGTACAATAGAGTTGGTTAATGCAAATGGACAACAGGTTTCAATTGGTACTGCAACTGCAACAGGAACGATTACTGATGATGATGTAGCAGTATTAAGTGTTAATAATATATCACAAAACGAAACCAATAGTGGAACTACTACTTTTAGCTTCACAGTTTCTATGTCAAAAGTATCTGATGCTTCGGTTGTTGTTAATTATTCAACGTCTGATGGAACTGCAACTGTATCTGATTTGGACTATATTGCAACTAGCGGTACACTAACTTTTGCAGCTGGAGAAACTTCTAAAAATGTGAGTGTTACTATTTACGGTGATACAAAACTTGAATTAAACGAAACATTTAATTTGGTGTTAAGTAATTTAAACTCAAATGGAAGAGATGTAACTTTAGGTTCAAATGGGACAGCTACAATTTTGAATGATGATGCAGCTACATTGTCAATAAATAGCGTTTCTATACTCGAAAGTAATTCTGGTACAACTAGTTTGATGTTCACAGTTACTCATAACGGAAGCAGTTTGGATGTGCCTTTTACCTTAGATTATGCTACTTCTGACAATACTGCAACTATTGCTAATAATGATTATGCAGCTACCTCAGGTACCTTAAACTTTAGTGGAACAACAAGTGAAATTCAAACATTTAGCGTAAATATTAATGGCGATAAAGCATATGAACTTGATGAGGTTTTCAATACTATAATCAGTAATATTCAGGCTGGGGGTAGAAATATATCTATAGTTAATTCTACTGGATTAGGAACTATCCAAAATGATGATCATCTTCCTGTTTTATCCGATGTATTGAAGTCGGGCACACAAAATATTACAATGAGTTTTGCGTCATTAGACTTTACATCACATTATAATGATGTAGATTCTGACCCACTTGCAAAAATTAAAATTGTGAGTTTGCCTTCAAATGGAACTTTAAAATTAAACTCATCAAATATTGTAGCAGGGGATGAAATTTCTCTAGCAAATATTTCAAATATAAGTTTTGTTCCATCAACAAATTGGAATGGTGTAACAAGTTTTGACTGGAATGCTTCTGATGGATTTAATTGGGCTGCAATTAACGAACAAGTTATTATTACAATTTCTTCAGTAAATTTAATTCCTGTTGCAGTTAACGATAATTCTTCTACCAATGAAGATACACCCGTTAGCTTTAATATTCTTTTAAATGATTACGATACTGATGGAAATCTTGTAAATTATACAGTAGATTTAGACCCAAATACTGCCGGACAACAAATTACATTCAGTGTTAGTGGTCAAGGTGTATTTGCTGTTAATACTGCAGGTGTTGTAACATTTACTCCAGCAGCAAATTATAACGGAACTACTACTGCAATATACTATACTGTTAATGATAATTCTGGGGCTATTTCTAATTCAGCTAGTATAATTGTTGATGTAAATGCTGTAAATGATCCGCCAATTGTAGCAGATATTAATAAAACTGGTAATGAAGACGCTGATATTGTTTTTGCTTTATCTGATTTTACATCTAATTATTCAGATGTTGATAATGATCCAATGACAAAAATTAAAATTGTTTCATTACCATCAAATGGTGTATTGAAATTATCAGGAACAAATGTAAATATTGGTGATGAAATTTCCAATGCAAGTATCTCACAATTAAGATTTGTGCCAGCATCTGATTGGAATGGAACTACAAGCTTTGATTGGAATGGTTTTGATGGCACTCAGTATGCAACAGTTAATGAGCAGGTTATAATCAGTATTTCGAATGTAAATGATGCTCCTGTTGCAAATAATGATGTTGTTAGCACACCAGAAGACACTCCAGTAAGTGGAAGTGTAACCGCAAATGATACAGATATTGAATCAAATACATTAACTGTAACTCAATTTGTTATTGGAAGCACAACTTATTTAGCAGGTTCTACTGCCACAATTACCAATATTGGTTCTTTGGTAATAAATTCAAATGGAAGTTATACATTTACACCAGTAGCAAACTATAATGGCACGGTTCCAACTGTAACATATTCTATAAGTGATGGAAACAGTGGTACAGCTTCGGCAGAATTAAATATAACTGTAAGCCCAGTTAACGATCCGCCAGTTACTTTTAATGAATCTGTATCTTTATGTCAAGGAGCAACTAAAACAGGAAATATTCTTGCAAATGGGGATAATGATCCTGAAAGTACAGTAATAACAGCAACTACTACTTTAGTGAGCTCTCCTGCTTATGGAACATTAACTGTAAGTAGTAATGGTGATTATACCTATGTTTCTGATGCCAATTATTATGGAACAGTAAGAGCTATTGTGGCAGTTTGTGATAATGGAATTCCTGGAATATCATGTACAAACGATACAATTACATTTACAATTAATCAGAAAGTGATTGCAAATGCAGGATATACTCAAAGTTTGTGTAGTGCAAGTCATACATTCCTTGTAGGAAACGATCCTTTACCAGGAACTGGTAGTTGGAGCTTTGTATCAGGACCTAGTGTGCCAATGGTATTTCCTCCAACAGGTAGCACAGCTATAGCATTAAATTTGGTGTCAAGCAATTCAACTCCTTATATTTTCCAATATTCAATTTCTAATGCCAATTGTACATCAACAAGTACGATTACCATAAATAATTATAATGCACCAACTGCAGCTTTTGCTGGTGTTGATCAGCAATTATGTTTACCAGCAGGTACACCAACTACTTCAACTAATTTGGCAGCTAATACAATAAGTAGTGGTTTAGGTACTTGGACTCAGGTTTCTGGCCCGAATACAGCTGTATTTAATAGTGTAAATTCGCCAAACTCTAATGTAAGTAATTTGATATCCGGTACATATATGTTAAGATGGACAAGTACCAGTGGTGTATGTTTATCAAATTATGATGATGTTACTATAATTGTTGGAAGTCAGGCAGTGGTAAGTGCAGGTCAGGATGCAACTTTGTGTCAGGCAAATGCTTCATTCTCTTTGACTAATGCAAGTGCAAGCAGTTACAATTCGATTGTATGGTCAACTTCAGGAACTGGTAATTTTAATAATATCAATGCGATTAACCCAGTTTATACTCCTAGTGCAGCAGATATTTTAGCAGGAACTGTATCTCTTACTATTACAGGATCTTCAAGTTCATATTGTTCAAATGTATCTGATGCAATGATTTTAACTATTGTTAAAACTGCCACTGCTGAAGCAGGTAATAATGCTACAGTTTGTCAGAATAATACATATACTATAAACTCTGCATCAGCAACAATCTATAATACAATTTTGTGGACACACAATGGAGCTGGTGTTTTAACAGATGAAACAACATTAACACCAACTTACACTCCAACAACAAACGAAACAGGGGTAGTTACTTTATCATTAACTGTTTCGGGAACATGTGGTTCTGCAACAGATCAGATGCAACTGACTATTATACCAGAAGCAACTGCAAATGCAGGTATTAATGCAAGTGTATGTGAAGGTACAAGTTACACGCTAAATGGAACAAGTGCAAGTAATTATTCTTCAATACTCTGGACAGCAAATTCAGGTGCAACGGGAACAATAACAGGTTCAACAACTTTAACACCTACATATATTCCAGGAGCAAGTGAAACCGGGAACATAACACTAACCATGACTGTATATGGAAATACCCCATGCGGAAGTGTTAGCGATGATATGGTATTGACTATAACACCAAAGCCGGTAATAAGTGCTGGTAGCGGAGGATCTGTTTGTGAAAATTCATTATTTAGCGTATCTGATGCAAGTGCAAGCAATGCGTCAGCATATCAATGGACTACTATTGGATTGGGTAGCTTAACAAATGCAACATCTTTAACACCTACATACTCACCAGCAAATGGAGAAATTGGAAATGTTACTTTAACTTTAACAGCAAGCGGAAATGGAAGTTGTAATAGTGTTACTTCATATGCTATAATTGTTATTAAAGAAAATGCAAGCATTACAACACAAGCTGTAGCTACAACAATTTGTAGTGGAAGCACTGCAAGTTTAAGTATTGTTGCTGATCAGGGAGATGCAACTTCATTGACTTATCAATGGCAAAGTTCAAATACATTGAATGGAACATACTCAAATTTAAATACAGGTACTGGATATAATACTGCAAATTATACTACAGCCAGTCTATCCAATACCACTTATTATAGAGTTTTAGTAACTCAAATTGGAAATGGATGTAGTGTGTTAACTTCTTCGGTTGTAGCTGTAAGTGTTAATTCTCAAGCGACAGCAAGTACAGGTGTTTCTGGAAATGCTGCAACAATTTGTCAATTATCTTCTTATAATTTCTCATCTGCAACAGCAACAAATTATGCTTCATTACAATGGACAACATCTGGGGATGGTTATTTTAACAATGCGAACTCTTTAGATCCTATTTATACTCCTGGTGCTAATGATATTGCAAATGGAAGTGCAATTATTACATTGACCGCTATTGGAAACAATCCATGTGGAAGTGCAACAAGTTCAATGACTTTAAATATAGTTAAGACTGCTACAGCTGAAGCAGGTAATAATACGGAAATATGTCAAAATACTTCATATGTTATTAGTACTTCATCGGCAAGTAATTTTTCATCAATACTATGGACTCATAATGGAAATGGTACTTTAAGTGATGAAGCAACATTATTTCCAACTTATACACCAACAGCTAGTGAGACAGGTATTATAACTTTAACGTTAAATGTAACAGGAAGTAATGGTTGTTTATCTGCAACTGATAATACTGCTTTAACTATTACTCCTGCTCCTGTAATAAATGCTGGTACTAATACAAGTATTTGCGAGGGTGTTAATTATACAGTTAATGGTGCTTCAGCATTTAATTATAACAACTTAACATGGAGTAGTACCGGAGGAACATTTAATAATATTCATTCTCTGAATCCGGTATTTATTCCTTCCACAACAGGAAATATAACATTAACTCTAACAGCTACTGGTAATGGAAGTTGTGCAAGTGTAAATTCTTCAATTGTATTAACTGTTAATGAATCTCAAACAATTACTGCCTCAGTAAGCAATGCTACATGCAATAACAATAACGGCAGTGTGGTATTGACTTCAAGCGATGGCAGCCAAATAATATTGGGCAGTACAACACAGAACTCAGGCACAACATTCAGTGGTTTAACAGCAGGCTATTACACAGCTACAAGCAATGGCAGCTGTCCGACAACAACAAACTTCAGTATAGTAAATACCAACAGTACCTTGGCAGCCACTGTAAGTGTAAGTAATCCATTATGTAATGGAGGAACCGGATCAGCAACTGTAAGCGCTACAGGTGGAACTACACCATACAGCTACTCAATAAACGGAGCAACAGCCGTATCAAGTGGAAGCTTCAGCAATCTGGGAGCAGGCAATTACAATGTATTGGTAAGCGATGGTAATAACTGTACTTATAA
>CAZWRD010000007.1:0-14522 GCA_964636105.1 uncultured Bacteroides sp. | reverse complement strand
TGGTAAGCGATGGTAATAACTGTACTTATAATGTAGCCTTTACCATAGCCGAACCGACCCAGCTTATCTTAAATATAGCAAATCAAACCAATGTGTTATGCAATGGTGGAAATAGTGGAAGCCTTATACTTATTGGCAATGGTGGTACAACAGGATATACTTACAGTATTGTAAGTCAGCCATCTGCAGGTATTGCAACAGTGTCTGGTAATGTTGTAAGTGGAATGAAAGCAGGAAGTTATGTGTTGAAAGTAACAGATGCCAATGGATGTGAAGCTACTACATCAGCTACCATTACCCAACCAGCATTATTAACAACGCAAATAAATGTTAATCAGAATGTAACATGTTATAATGGCAATGATGGATCGATTATTGCAGTAGTAAGTAACGGTACTCAACCTTATATTATTAATTGGAGTAATGGTTCTGCCGGAAGTGTAATTACTGGTTTACATGCTGGTTATTATTCTGTAATGGTATCAGATGCTAACAACTGTATTGCTTTAGGAAATGCAACAATAACTCAACCTAACGGTCCAATTACTGCTAATGCTGGTGTTAACCAAACAATTTGTAGTAATGAAAGTATTGGTTTGACCGGAATCGCTACAAATTATAACAACATTTTGTGGACAACCAACGGGACTGGTACTTTTAATAATGCAACAAGTTTAACTACGACATATACTCCAAGTGCTTCTGATATAATTGATGGTCAACTACAATTATATTTAACAGCATATGGTAATACTAGTTGCGAACCTGTTACTGATTATATGGTGCTTACCATTGCAAATGGTCCTATTGCTAATGCTGGAAATTCTTTAAATATTGCAAATACTACAGTTTCTTATACTGTAAATGACGCTTCAGCTTCTAATTATTCTTCATTGTTATGGACAGCAACAGGTAGTGGAACTTTAACTGATGAAACTACACTTACTCCAACTTATACTTTTGGCGTTGGACAGACAGGCACTGTAACCTTAACTTTAACAGCTTATAAAACCGGTAGTGTCTGCACTAATTCAATTAGTACTAAAACCATTAGTATTGTGGATGCTGCTATTGCAAATGCTGGTAACAATGAAACCATTTGTCAGGGTTCTGATGTTACCTTATCTTCTGCATCTGCAACTAATGCTACTTCTATATTATGGACTACTTCTGGAACAGGTACATTTAATGATGCAAGTTTACTGAATCCTGTTTATACTCCAAGTTTAGCTGATATTGCAAATGGTTCAACAATACTAACTATGCTCGCAAGTAATTCAACTCCAAGTTCTTCATCTTCAGATAATATGACCTTGTTTATAAATCCGGCTCCTGTAGTTAATAATTTTAACGATATAGTTATTTGTAAAGGTTCATATACTCAATTAGGAATTGTTTCTCAAAGTAATTATAATTACAGCTGGACATCTAATCCTGTTGGATTTACTTCAAGTATTTCTAATCCAACAGTTAATCCTCTTACAACTACACTTTATACTTTTGTTGTTGAAAATGCTGCTACATTATGTACAACTACTAAAAATGTTTTGGTTAGCGTTAATCCTCTTCCAACTGTTATTACTCAAAATATTACAGTAAATCTGAATTCTTCAGGACAGGCTGATATTACACCTGCTATGGTTAATAATGGGTCTTATGTTTTATCTCCTTGCAATATTGAAAGTATGACAATTTCAAAATCTCATTTTACATGTAATGATATTGGAAATAATAATGTATTGTTAACTGTTACAGATCAGAATGGAAACGCTGCTTCAGCAACTGCAATCGTTACAATTGTTGACAATATTGCACCAATAGCATTAGCTCAGAATATAACAGTTTATTTGAATAATGCTGGCAATGCTTCAATTACCGCATCACAGATAGATAATGGTTCAAATGATGCTTGCGGCGTAACTTTAAGTGTAAGTCCAAATACATTCGCATGTGCCAATGTTGGAAATAATACAGTAACATTAACGGTAACAGATGCGAACGGAAATACTTCCACAACAACATCAATAGTGAATGTAGTTGACAATATTGCTCCAATAATATCTGCACAGAATATATCAATTAATTTAAATGCGGCAGGAACAGCAAGTATCACTGCATCTCAAGTAAATAATGGTACTTCTGATGCATGCGGAGTATCATTTAGTGTAAGTCCAAATACATTTAATTGTACAAATGTTGGTAATAATACGGTAACATTAACCGCAACAGATGTAAATGGAAATACTTCAACTACAACAGCCATAGTGACGGTAACAGATGTAACTGCTCCAGTGGTTGCAACACAAAACATTATTGTTAATCTGAATGCATCGGGTACAGCAAGTATTACCGCATCGCAAGTGGATAATGGTTCATCAGATGTATGCGGAATAGCTTCAATGAGTGTAAGTCCAAATACATTTACTTGTGCCAATGTTGGAAATAATACCGTAACATTAACTGTAACAGATGTAAATTCAAACGTTTCTACTTCAACTGCAACAGTTACAATTGTTGACAATATTGCACCAATAGCATTAGCTCAGAATATAACAGTTTATTTGAATAATGCTGGCAATGCTTCAATTACCGCATCACAGATAGATAATGGTTCAAATGATGCTTGCGGCGTAACTTTAAGTGTAAGTCCAAATACATTCGCATGTGCCAATGTTGGAAATAATACAGTAACATTAACGGTAACAGATGCAAATAATAATGTATCAACTACAACAGCTGTAGTTAATGTAGTTGATAATATTATTCCTGTAATTACATGTCCATCTGCAATTAGTGTAAATAATGATGCAAATATTTGTGGAGCTGCAATATCTATAGTTCCCGCAACTGCAACAGATAATTGTACCGCCACAGGCTCTATTAGTATTGTTGGAACAAGAAGTGATGCATTACCTTTAACCGCAATTTATCCAGTTGGAACAACTACAATCAATTGGGTTGCTACAGATGCAAATGGAAATCAAAACGCATGTAATCAGCAAATAACTGTTACTGACATTCAACTTCCTAACATTGTTTCTATTGGCAATAAGATTAGATGTGCTAACAGTGTGTCCAATCCAAATCAATATGTTGTAGTTGGCAATGAATTTGATCCTAATCCAATTACTACAACTGATAATTGTGGCATTTTAAGTATTGTAAATAATATTAATTCAAGTAACACACTTGCAAATCAAGTGTTTACTGGAACCACTACAATTGTATGGACAGTAACAGATATTAATGGAAATGTTAATAGTTTTAGTGTTAATGTGTTAGTGAATCCTATTCCAACTCCGGCTGTTACTGGAGTTAATGAAATCTGTGCAAACGATACTACTTCATATTTGACACAAAACAATGGTTCAAACTTTAAGTATGAATGGTCTGTTTCTGGAGGAAATATTATTTCAGGTGCAAATACTCCTTCTGTAAGTGTTGCTTGGAATAATAATTGCAATTTTGGAATCGTTTCGGTAAAAGAAACCAATCTAACTACAAATTGCTACTCCATTGCAATCGATACTGTTATTGTTCATAGTTTGCCTACTCCTGTTATTATTGGAGATACCAATGTTTTTGCTGGGAATTCTAAAGTTTATCATACTTCATTAGTTTCTGGAAATCTGTATTCATGGAGTGTTGTTGGCGGGACTATTTCAAGTGGTCAAGGAACAGCATCAATTACAGTAAATTGGGGCAGTTGTGGAAATTGTACTACAGGTTTGGTTAGTGTAACCGAAACTACTCCTTTTGGATGCAACACTACTTCTTCAATTAATATTTCTATTGGATTGGTAACTGGATCTGGCAAATTAACAGGTAAGATAACTTATGATAATAATAACAATACTCCATTAAATGGTGTTAATGTTCAATTGATTAAAGATGGTGTTATAATTGCTTCTACAGTTTCTACTACTAGTATCAATAATGTTTCTGGATATTATGAGTTTGATAATCTAGCTTATGGAAATTATTCTATAGTTGCTTCTACAAACAAACCTTGGGGAGGTGTTACTGCAACAGATGCTTTATTAATAAAATTACATTCTGTTGGTTCTATTAGTTTAACGGGTCTTCCTTTAGTTGCAGCAGATGTAAATGCTTCTAATGCCATAAATGCAACCGATGCTTTGTTAATTCAGTTGCGAATAGTAGGGTTAAGTAATCAATTTAATGCTGGTAATTGGAAATTTAATAATACTCCATTTGTTTTCAATGCTTCAGATACGACTTATAACTTTAAGGCTATTTGTGTCGGAGATGTTAATAAGTCATACAATACAACTGGATTGAAACAAGCTACCTCTTATAATGATGGCATTATGAGTATTAAAGCAAATGAAACATTTACTTATAATATTAAAGCAAATGAAACATTTGGATTGGGTGCTATGACATTATTTATGAATTTCGATGAAAATCTATTTGAAATTGAGAAAGTAAATAATGTTTTGGATGGTATGACTTACAAGTTTGAAAAAGGCATGGTTGCATTGGCATGGTCAGATTTGAATGGAAAAAGTATTATTGACAATGAAACCTTGATCTCATTTAATATCAAAGCGAAAAAGTCAATTATAAACCCAATTCAAATATTTAACTATAATAATCAAAGCGAATTTGCAGATGTAAATGCAGTTGTTAATAATGGATTTGGACTGAAGATGTCTGATGTTCAAACAATTAATAATAGCGTATTTGTTGTAAATAATTATCCTAATCCAGCAAAGGATTTTTCAAACATTGATTATATTTTACCTGAAAATGCAAAAGTTAGAATCATAGTTACTAATGTTTTAGGGCAACCAATTGCAACTATTGTTGATGAAACTAAAGAAGCTGGTTCCTACAAAAATGTTGTAGATGCTAATGATTTGAATTTATCTTCAGGTATATATTTCTTCCAATTTGAAGTTTCTGGTGCTACCGAAAATTACAAATATATTGGTAAAATGGTTTTCGAAAGATAAACTTCTTTTTAATTGAATAAAAGGAGAGAAATCATTGAAAATTGAATTTCTCTCCTTTTTTCATTACTGCCGAAAGTTTAAAAAAATAATCATCAGATTATCAATTAAATACTTGCTTATTTATGATGTATTATACAATTATAATTTATTGATTAGTTAATTTTGTAATGTTATGATTCAGATTATTAATGTGCTAAAAGTTCAAGTGCTAAACATATTGGCTAATACATATTTTATTTTGATATTATCTTAACAATGAGTCAACTAATACCGAAATGAAATATGTAATAGTCCAATTCGCTTCGCTTTTGAAACTCTAACATATTTTTGATCGGCATTATACCATAAAGGTATGAACTAGTTTATAAATTATTTTAGTATAAAATCTTATAAGAAAAAAACAGAAAACTGTAATATAATCAGCATTTTATTTTATATTTTTGCATACTATTTAAAACTTAATAATAATGAGAAAAGTCTCTTTAATTTTTATAGCTTTGTTGTTGATAATAAACGTAAAAGCTCAAAATTCAAAACAAGATAATAAAGTAGAAATTATTTATTGTTCTGATTTTCGTATTACCAAAACACTAAAGGAAATTGCTGAAAGTCAGCCTGCATATCAGAGTGTTCTTAAGCAAATCCGTAAAGAATCTGAAGACAAAAAATACAGATTGCCATATAAAACAAAGAAAAATGCAAACGCTTTGCCTTTGAATGAAGATCCTGCAAATCAGAAAACAATGGGAAGTCGTCAAGCTCAAACCTTATTAGCATCATGGGAAGGTATCTTAACTTCAAGTTATCCTCCTGACCCTTCAGGAGCTGCTGGAATAAATCATTATGTACAAGCCGTTAATTCCTCTTATCAGATATTCTCAAAAACAGGAAGTAATATTGGTGGGCCTTATACTTTGGGTTCTTTGCTTTTCAATTCAAACGAAGGCGATCCGATAGTTTTATACGATAAATATGCTGATAGATGGGTAATTACCGAATTTAAATCTGTGGGTTGGTCTGCTGGTAAAGTGCTTTTTGCCATTTCAAAAACCAATGATCCTACCGGACAATATTATACTTATCAATATAGTTCACCTCAATTTCCTGATTATCCAAAGTTTTCAATTTGGTCTGATGGTTATTATATGACTTCTAACCAATCTTCTCAAAAAGTATTTGTTTTCGAAAGAGATTCGATGTTAGCTGGAGTATCAACTGCAAGAGGTTTCTACAAAACATTTACACCAACTACTGATGGTTTCTTTTGTCCTTTGCCTGCTGATGCAGATGGACAATTGCCTCCAGCCGGAACACCTTGTCCTATATTTACTTATGAAGATGATGCATGGGGTGGCACATCTGTTGATAGAATTAATATTTATAATATGAGTGTTAGTTGGGGTACAACTCCAACGGCTACTATTACTTTGGCAGCTCAATTGCCTACACAAGCTTTTGATGCTTCTTATAATTCGAGTTGGCAAGATATTGCACAACCTGGTACAAATATGAAATTGGATGGTATTGGTGGAGTTTTTACTTTCAGAGCTCAATATCGTCGCTGGACTGGTTACAATACGGTAGTTTTAAATAAAGGTGTTAAGATTGATGCAACCTCAGGACAAAGAAGCATTCGTTGGTACGAATTAAGACAAAATACAACAACTGGCGAATGGTCTATTTATCAACAAAGTACTTTTGCTCCCGATAATTTAAACAGATGGGTTGGAAGTATTGCTATGGACGATAATGGTTCTATTGGATTAGCTTACTCTGTTTCAGGATCTTCTAATGTCTATCCTAGTATAGCTTATACTGGTAGATTAGCTTCTGATAGTTTAAATACCATGACCTTTGCCGAACAGATAGTTATTAGTGGAAATTCTTCACAAACTTCCAATAATCGATATGGTGATTATTCTCACACTTCTCTGGATCCTGTTGATGGAACTATTTTTTGGCATACTGGCGAATATATATATGATGGTGAACCTGCTACTAGGATTTTCTCTTTCAAATTTCCAGTAAACAATATTGGTGTTAACGAAACCCAAAATGCGTTATCGTTTACAGCATATAATAGCAATGGTGAGATTAAGTTGAAAATAAATAATTTGCCCAATAATAATGAACTTATTGTTGATTTATTTGATATTAAAGGCAACTTTATTGAAGGTAAAAAACTATTCCCAGTTTCTAATAAACTAGAAACTTCATTTAATAGTTTTGGTTTGTCGAAAGGGACTTATTTGCTTAGAATTGGAAATGTAAATTCTAATTTTCAGAAAGTTACAAAAATAATAATAGATTAATATCTGCAATAAAAAAATAAAAGTCTGATAAAAAATGACACATTACCTAACAGGTTTTCCGAAACTTGTTAGGTTTATTTTTAAAAATGAAATTAGCCTAATGTAAATAAATCTTGGACCTATGAAGAAATTACTTTTTTTAATCATAATTACCGTTTTGTTTTCTTGCAAAACATCAGAAAAACAGACCAAAACTGAAAGTTCAACCAATGTTTCTTCTGCAAAATTTCAGGGTATTGTTTCGCATAAATATAAGAAAGAAGGTTGTAAAACAATAATAATTGTTGAAAATTTAAAGGATGCTAAACAATTGATATTAATCCCTGTAAAAGGGTTTGATGAAAAGTTTGACAAAGATAATTTAAAAATCAAATTTGATTATTTGCCTTTGAGAATAAAAAATCCTGAGGGTTGTAATATAGGAATTCCCGCTGCAATCAACAATATATCAGTTGATTAAAATTGTTATTCGATATCAGGGTGTTTAATAATTAAGAGTTTGTCCACTCTGTTTTTATCCATATCCATAATTTCAAATTTCATATCTTTGTAAATAAAGGTATCTCCTTCTTTGGGTATACTTTCTAAAAAGTGCAAAGCTAAGCCTCCCAATGTCGTAAATCCCGAATTTTCAATATCTTCGTAAGAATAAATTTTCATTTCATCCATAAAATCGTCAATCAACATGCTGCCGTCAACCAAATAAGAGCCATCCTGTCGTAAAACAATCGGGTTTTCTTCCACTTCATTTTCTTCGAGTATATCACCAAAAATACTTTCAGTTAAATCGTGTAAAGTTATAATCCCTTCAATACTACCATATTCATTAACCACTATACAGAAATTGCTTTTTTGCGATTTTATAACTTCAAGAATTTGATTGGCTCCCAAATTTTCGGGAATATAAACCGGATTTTGAGCTATGGTTTGCAAATCGAATTTTTCATCTGAAAATATCAAGAGAATAATATCTTTAACTGATACAATTCCAAGTATTTCATCAATGTTGTCGTTGCATAGCAAGTATTTGCTGTAATGATTTTCTTTTATTTTGTTTAAAACTTCTTCTTTGCTGTCGTTTATATCAATATAAGCTACTTCGGTACGATGAACCATCAATTCGGATGCTTTTTTATCAGTAAATTTAAAAACATCCTTTATCATTTCGGTTTCTTCTTTATCCAAAATACCTTGTTCTGAACTCTGATTTAGAATAAATTTTAATTCTTCTTCGGTAATTGGTCTGTTTTCCCCGGTTTTTAATCCCAAAATTTTGTTTATTAGCTTTGTAGAAAAACTTAGTAAATAAACAAATGGGAAGGTTATTTTGGTAAGAATCTGCATAAATACAACCAAATTAACCGATATTTTTTCAGGATGATTAAGAGCCAATGATTTGGGAACAAGTTCGCCGATAATTAGTGAAAAATAGGTAATTATGGTAATTACAGTAGCAAAAGCAAATTGATGTGCATAATTTGAAAAAATTGCAATACCTTCAAAAAACGGAGTAATGTCATCGGCAAGTGCAATTCCGCCATATGCTCCAGAGATAATGCTTATCAATGTGATACCAATTTGGATGGTTGAAAATATTTTTTCTGGTTCATCCAGTTGATTTAAAACCAGTTTGGCATTTTTATTACCTTTGTACGCCATTGTTTCGAGTCTGGCTTTGCTTGATGATACCAAAGCAATTTCATACATTGAAAATAATCCATTGATTATCAGCAAAAAGAAAATAATTAAAATTTCCATTTCTTTTAAAAAAATTTTTCGGTAAAATTAGTGAAAATTTCAGATTATGACTCAAAAAAATGGAGGTATTAAAAATAAAGATTTCATATCTTTGCAGAACAATTGGCTCCGTAGTTCAATTGGATAGAATGTCAGATTCCGGTTCTGATGGTTGGGGGTTCGAATCCCTTCGGAGTCACTCTTTTTTTAAATAAAAACTCAGCAAATTTGCTTTTTTTAAATTGTTTTTAGTTTGTAGTTGCTTTGTTTAAAAATAAGAAAATTAATCTAACTCAAATCGGGAAACGAAATTCCCTTAATTTTTCGATAAAGTTCTACTGCATATAAATCTGTCATACCTGCAACAAAATCAAGTACTGATTGTACTTTTTCATAAGTGCTTCCTTTTGCTAGCTGATGCTGGTTTGGCATTAAATTCAATAGTTTTTCGTTATAATGTGATTTTTTTTCTTCAATGGCAGCTGGTACAAATTCTTCGAGTAAACCTGCAATAACCTTATATCCTGCAATTTCTTTTTCTAAAACAGTAGAATGATTATAAATTTTATCTCTCGAAACTTTTGATATAATTTTTAGCTGATCACTCATAATGCAATCCAAGCTTCCCATTATATCCTTGTTGTGATTTCCATTGCAAATATCATTGTGATATTTCCAAAAAGTTTCAGAACAATGATAAATCAGACTGTTGATAGCTTTTGCTCGAAGAAAAGAAATTCTATCGTTGGCATCAGTAATTTTACGGGCTCGTTCTTTTACTTTTGGCATTTCGTCTCCCATTAATGGTAAAAACAAATCTTCCACATCATCTGTAGAAAAGATTTTTAACCGATGCGCATCTTCTACATCTATAATGTTATAACAAATATCATCAGCAGCTTCAACCAGAAATACCAATGGGTGGCGATAATAAATATCGGGATTGGAAGTATATTGTATTAATTCTAAATGATTTGCAATTTTGGCAAAAGTTTGTTTTTCGGAATTGAAAAAGCCAAATTTTTTCTGAGAAATTTTGGCTTTATCTCTACCTGCTATCGATTCGCATGGATATTTGACCAAAGTAGCCAAAGTAGAATATGTTAGCGAATACGGACTTTCTAAGCGTCCATTGAAATCATGCGTAAGTATTCTGAAAGCATTGGCATTGCCTTCAAAATTAATTAAATCCATCCATTCGGTTTCGCTAACTTTTTCTTTAATATTTAGATGGGTTTCGTTTATAAAAAAGTGAGAAATGGCTTCTTCACCCGAATGTCCGAACGATGGATTTCCCATATCGTGAGCCAGACAGGCAGTTGCAACTATATTACCAATTTCACCAATTAGGTAGTTGTTTTGATAAGGCTCAAGATTTTTGAGTTTGTTTGCAAAGATATTTCCCAATGAGCGTCCAACACTTGCAACCTCAAGACTGTGAGTAAGTCTGTTATGGACAAAAACACTTCCTGGTAGTGGAAAAACCTGAGTCTTGTTTTGCAAACGGCGAAATGGTGAAGAGAATATAATTCTGTCGTAATCGCGTTGAAACTGACTTCGTTCATTATCAGGGTTTCCTGATTTTTGATCGTTTTCTTTACCCAAGCGAGTAGTAGATAATAGTTTGTTCCAATCCATATTTTTGTTACTCATGAAATTCTTTTTTAGAAGAAATTGAATTAATCAATAACTGCAATTAATCAACAAAAATACAAATTTTAGCGAACAGTGCATTGCAAAAATTGGTTAATCATTAATAGGGTATTTGATTTCAGGCTCTTGTAATGTTTTATTGTAAATACCGGGGTCTTTTAGTAAATTAAAATTCAATACTTTTAATCGCCATTTTTCGTTGTTAATATGTCGTTTTCGATTAGAAATACTTTTAAGTAAAACACCCGTAACGAACATAATTCCACTGGTTTTTAAAGTTGAATTTCTAAATACTGGTTTTTCGTTGTTAATCAGGTTGTTAAAACCATCAATACCAACATAACCGAGCCCGCCTTTAATTCCTAAATGTGAAAAAACAGAAATCATTGTTCTGCGAGTATAAATAATTTTTATTTCTGAAAGCTTAATCAAATTGTAATTTACGATTATAGCAGTATCGCGTATCTGATTGATTAATCCGTTGATTCGTTCGTTGTTAATAGTTTTGACATCAATCCGATTGCCCACTCTGAATTTCGTATTATTTACCGTTCCGGGTTTTTCGAGAAGCAAAATACACTGAGAAAAAGAAAAATTACTCCCAAATCTTAATAAAAATAATAATATTAATATCTTTAAAATCATAAAGTTAGCAATAAATTTAAACATATTGATTTATTTTAGAAATTCTATGTAAATATATGGTAATTTTGCACTAAGTTTTAAAAAAGCATTGATTATTTTATTAGCATGGTACAACGCATTATTCAATTCATTAAAAGCCTTAACTGGAGAAAGATTTTGCTGATTATTGCCTCTATATTTGTAGGCTTTGTTATACTGCTATTTATTTTCAGAGGGCCGGTAGTTCGTGGTCTGATAAAGAAGAAAGTAGCTGTTTTTAATCAGAATTATCAAGCCAATCTTCAGATTGGTGATTTTAGCTTTAGTGGAATTTTTGGGGCTATGATTAAAGATGTTAGTTTAAAACCTGTTAATGGCGACACTTTGCTTAGAGTTCATTCGGTTTATGCCAGAATTAATTTCTGGAAATTATTGTTGTTTAAGGTAAGTTTAACCGATCTGGAACTGATAGATGCCAATATTACACTGGTAAAAAAAGATAGTATAAATAATTATGATTTTCTACTTAAGCATGATAAAGAAGAACAAGCTACAGAAAACTCATCTCAAGAAAGTGATTATGCGAGGGAAACCAATCGTTTGTTGAATGCAGTTTTTTATTTAATTCCATCTAATTTACAGATAATTAATTTTGGAATTATTTCCAATACCGATAATCATATTATTTCAATGCAATTGCCCGAATTATTTGTAAAGGAGCATTGTTTCAAATCGGGTATTATTTTAAAAGAGCAACTAAAAACCAATTTAATGATGCTTGAAGGCACCATTGACCCTGCTGATAAAATCGCCAAATTTAAACTTTATTCGGCTGATACATCTAAAGTTAGAATGCCATTTATTAATTACAAATGGAATTGGGTTTTTAATTTTGATACAGCTCAATTTAGTTTTGAGGGCAATCATATTTCTGATGGGAAAAATATTATTAAAGGTTCTTCTTCAATTTCTGGCCTAATTATTAATAATCCTCGTATTTCTACCTCCGATGTTTTTTTGAATAATGCTTCTTTTAATTATCAATTTAATGTGGGTAATGATTATTTTGAACTTGATAGTAGTTCGGTTGTGGTATTTAATAAGTTGATATTTAATCCGTATGCTCATTTTCGCCCTAAACCAAATAGGCAAATTTGTGTAAAACTTCATAAAACCCGTTTTTTGGCACAAGATTTATTTGAATCGCTTCCTAAAGGCTTGTTTTTTAATTTAGAAGGGATTAAAACCAGTGGAGAACTTTCTTATGATTTTGATTTTTTTGTTGATTTAGATAATCCTGATTCCGTAATTTTGGAGTCAGATTTAAAACGCTATAATTTCAGAATTGAATCATACGGAAATACTGATTTGCGTAAGATGAATTCTGATTTTCAATATACTGCTTACGAAAAAGGTGAAGCTGTGCGAAATTTTATGGTGGGTTATGAAAATCCCAATTTCAGAAGTCTTGATCAGATATCTCCATTTCTCAGAAATGCTGCATTAATGGCCGAAGATGGTGGCTTTTTCTGGCATAGAGGTTTTATACCTGATGCTATTAAAGCTTCTATTACCAAAAATATAAAAGCGAAACGATTCGCTAGGGGAGGGAGTACCATTAGCCAACAATTGGTTAAAAATGTTTTTCTCAATCGCAACAAGACCATTGCTCGAAAACTCGAAGAAGCCTTAATTGTTTGGTTGATAGAAAATAATGGTCTTACAACCAAAGAAAGAATGTTTGAAGTGTATATGAATGTTATTGAATGGGGTCCAATGGTTTATGGTGCTAATGAAGCTGCTCGTTTTTATTTTAATAAAGATGCTTCAAAATTAACTTTAGCCGAATCGTTGTTTTTGGCTAATTTAATTCCTCATCCCAAATGGTTTAGATTTTCTTTTGACCCAGATGGAAATCTGAAACCTCATTTTGCTAATTATTTCAGTTTTGTATCAAATCGTTTGCTCAAAAGAGAAATGATAACTCAAGAAGATTTTGATAATTTGAAACCAGAAATCGAACTTAAAGGGCCCGCAAAAGCTTTGGTTTTAAAAACTGATTCGATTCCATCTGATAGTCTTGATTTGGTGTTTTAAAACTTGTTGGATTATCATAATTTTATTAAAAATTTTATTTACAAATTTAATGTTTACTAATGAAAATTAAAGCCGGAAAAACAGATAAACTCATAAATATCTTACTCGAAGAATTTGGAACTGCTTCAAGAACCAAAGTTAAAAAGTTGATTTCTACTTCTTGCATCCGTTTGAACGGGAAAATAGTTAAAAAAAGCGAAACCATTATTAGTGAAGGCGATTACTTAGAATATACTAAGTTTAAAGAAGAAAAAGGGAAAATGCAAGCTCCTTATCCAATTCTTTTTGAAGATGAAAATTTGGTAGCTATACATAAACCCGCTGGAGCTTTAATGCATGGCGAAACAGGCAAAAGTAATGAGTCGGTTCTGAAAGCAATGAGTAAATACGTGAAAACCAATTCGTGGGGCAAGCAGCAGGCAATCATTATTCATAGGCTCGATAGGGAAGTGTCTGGAATAGTAATAATGGCTAAAAATGAGAATATTTTGGCTGAAATGAAAGACAATTGGGCAAATACAGAAAAATTGTATTATGCTTTGGTGGAAGGTAAACCCAAAACCGCAGAAGGTACTATTACAAGTTGGATTGCCAAAGATTTTCAACAGAAGGTTAAATCAGTGCCTGAAGGTACTCCTGAAGCCAAATTTGCTATAACTCATTATCGTACAATTGAGTATATTGATAATTATACTTTACTTGAAGTAAAATTGGAAACTGGCCGTAAAAATCAAATTCGTTTACATTTTTCTGAAATGGGATGCCCCATTGTTGGCGATCGCCGTTATGGAGCTGATGCTTCTTTCGAACGTCAGATTCGTTTGCTTGCTTTTTCATTAACTTTTAAACATCCTGTAAGTCAAGAGCTTATTAAGTTGAAACTGCCTTTGCCAAAATTTTTTACTAAAATTACCGAAGGTAACGAAAAGTATAAATAAATATGAAGTGGGACTCTTGAAATTAGGTTTTTCGAGGCGAATGAGATTTTAAAACCGCTGTTTACCAATGTAAATGAAGACTTTGAAATTAAAGTTCAACAATGAAAAATCAATTTTTAATAATTCAGTTAAGCCAAACCTGGAATTGATGATATGAGTTTTCGGGTATAATCTGATTTTGG
>CAZWRD010000006.1:0-50957 GCA_964636105.1 uncultured Bacteroides sp. | reverse complement strand
ATACAGCGGTTTCTACTTCTTTTTCGGCTACTTTAACGGTTTTCTTTTTGGGCGAGCGGTCTAGCACATAATCGCGGAGCTTATCGGGCTCGTTTGCAAATATCAGTTTGCCTGCTTTGGCAATGCTGCCAGCTATTTCCCAGAGTTTGTCGTAAGCCTTTATGCGAAGTCCGGTGGCTGCATAGCGTTCTTTTTTAGCTTGTTCCTGTGCCAGGTTGGCATCATCCAAGTCTTGTCCTTGCTTAATTATATCTTCAATTAGTGCAATTGGCATACCCTTGGCAGTTAACTCAGCTTTGTATTTAACGCAAGCTTTGGCAAAACTCTTTAGAAACAAAGCAAAACGCAATTGCGATTTTCTTGCTTTTGCCAAATCGGGCAAACCAAAATAATTGAATTTGAGGGTATCGCCCGGAAATGCTTTTTCGATATAATACCTTGCATTTCGGATATTTACCAATGCTGTACTTGAAATATCCACCACTTTTTTTGTGGCTTCCATTTGCAGTGCCTCTAACATAAAATCGGGGTCTAAATCCGATATTTCGGTTAAAGTTGTTGTTAACTTATCCGACAAATCCATATTTAATTCGGGGTCAAATGCCTCAAATTTAGCAATATCGGTTTTGTAAGATACATTTATTAACTGTGCGGTTTCGTACATGGTGGCTTGTGCTAAGCCTTTGCTGGTGTGTTGACTCTTTTTCATAACAAATTGATATTAATTAGATTATTATTTTATTTAGTTCCGGTTTTGCAATATTTAGTTTTACCGGAATTGTTTTATAACGACAAAAGTAAAAAAAATATTTTAAACCAAACAAAGATTTTTTAACGATTGTCTGAAAAACTTCTTTCGCAATAATATTCTTGAATAAAAAACCAAGACAATAATAATTCAGAATAGCTCTACGTATTAATTACCAATCGGTACGTGCATTTTCCAAGCTACTACTAAGTGTCAGAATCTAACTACTTATCTAAATATTATTACTACCTATTATCAAAATTAAACTATGTATTTTAAAAATTGTGCTACGTAATCTAATAATGATACTACCTAATTTTGGTAAAGGAAAAAATGGAGGGAGGTAAATTTTTGAAAAAAGGAAAGTATTAAAATATATTGGTCTAGTTTATAATGATATTTATTTTAGAAGTAAATTTACTATCTCATGAATTTTTCTTTTATTTATTTACTCAATTATTCCTGTATTGTTTTACACAAATAAAAAAGTCCGCTGAAATATTTTTCAACGGACTAATATTTATAAACTAATAACTGATTAACCTAATAACTCAATAACTCAATAACTTATTAACTCAATAACCAATAACTAATTAACTATTTCACATTCGCACACAAAAATTCTCTGTTCATGCGGGCAATATTCGATACCGAAATACCTTTGGGACATTCGGCTTCGCAGGCATAAGTATTGGTACAATTGCCAAAACCAAGTTCATCCATCTTGGCAACCATTGCTTTTACTCTGTCTTTGGCTTCAATTTTGCCTTGAGGCAACAATGCAAACTGCGAAACTTTTGCAGCCACAAACAACATTGCCGAAGCATTTTTGCAGGCAGCCACACATGCACCACAACCAATACAAGCAGCCGCATCCATAGCCAGTTCGGCATCCTCGCGATTTACAGGTATCGAATTGGCATCGGGCACACCACCGGTAGTAACCGACACATAGCCACCAGCTTGTATAATCTGATCAAAAGCATTGCGATTAATCATCAAATCTTTAATTACCGGAAAAGCTTTCGAACGCCAAGGTTCAATGGTAATGGTGTCGCCGTCTTTAAATTTACGCATATGCAGCTGGCAAGTGGTTATTTCATCATCGGGTCCGTGCGGACGACCATTGATGTATAAACTGCACATTCCGCAAATACCTTCACGACAATCGTGATCGAAATTAATAGGTAGTTGCACTTTGTCTATCAGGCTCTCATTTAATATATCGAGCATTTCTAAGAATGAACAATCAGCTGAAATATTTTGAACTTTATATGTTTCGAATTTCCCTTTTGCTTTCGGACTTTCTTGTCTCCAAATTTCTAATGTTAAATCCATTTTATTCTGTTTTTAATTTTAAAAAAAAATAAACTCTAACTTTAAGTACTCTAAGTATTCTAAGTACTCTAAGTACTTTTTTACTTGTAATCCCTTTGTTTAACTTCAATAGCTTCGTAATTCAAAGCTTCTTTATGCAATTCAGGTGTTTGATCTTCGCCTTTGTATTCCCATGCACCTACAAACATAAAATCATTGTCGTTACGCAAAGCTTCACCATCAGGTGTTTGGAATTCTTCTCTGAAATGACCACCGCATGATTCTTCTCTTTGCAATGCATCCAAAGCGGTTAGTTCGCCAAGTTCAATAAAGTCGGCAACACGGGTAGCTTTTTCCAGTTCGGTATTTACACCGTTCATATCGCCAGGGATACGCAGGTCGCTCCAGAATTCTTTTTTAAGTTCTTTACAAAGTTTAACAGCTGTTTCCAGTCCTTCTTTAGTACGACCCATACCAACATACTCCCACATAATATGTCCAAGTTTTTTATGGAAATAATCAACAGATTTGCTTCCCTGTATCTTCATCATCTTTTCCAAACGATTTTTTACATCATTCAATGTCTGATTAAACTCAGGCAAGTCGGTTGACATGCGAGGTGTTTTAATTTCTTTAGCCAGATAATTCTGAATCGTATAAGGCAATACGAAATATCCATCAGACAAACCCTGCATCAAAGCAGAAGCACCCAATCTGTTGGCTCCATGATCTGAGAAATTGGCTTCACCAGCACAAAATAAACCTTCAATAGTAGTTTGCAATTCGTAGTCAACCCAAACGCCACCCATAGTATAATGTACCGCAGGGTAAATCATCATCGGATTTTCATAAGGATTTTCATCCACAATCTTGTCGTACATCTGGAAAAGGTTGCCATAACGTTCTTCAATCACATCTTTACCCAATCGGTTGATAGCCGAAGCAAAATCAAGATAAACAGCCAATCCGGTATTGCCAACACCAAAACCTGCGTCGCATCTTTCTTTAGCAGCTCTCGAAGCCACATCACGCGGAACCAAATTACCAAATGCCGGATATCTTCTCTCTAAGAAGTAATCGCGGTCTTCTTCCTTAATATCTTTAGCTTTTAATTGCTTGTTGCGAATTTTTTCTGCATCTTCTTTTTTCTTCGGAACCCATATTCTGCCATCATTTCTCAAACTTTCGCTCATAAGCGTTAGTTTGCTCTGATAATCGCCATGCACCGGAATGCAAGTTGGATGTATTTGAACATAACTTGGGTTTGCAAAAAATGCACCTCTTTTGTAAATCTGCCATGCAGCACTGGTGTTCGAGTTCATCGCATTGGTAGAAAGGAAATAAACATTGCCATAACCTCCACTTGCCACAACTACCGCATGAGCAAAGTGTTTCTCCAGTTCGCCGGTAACCAAATTGCGGGCAACAATACCACGGGCTTTGCCATCCACAACCACTAGGTCTAACATTTCGCGGCGGTTCATCATTTCAACATTGCCCAAATTTATCTGATGACTTAAAGCACCATAAGCACCCAAAAGCAATTGTTGTCCGGTTTGTCCGCGAGCATAAAACGTACGCGAAACCTGTGCACCTCCGAAAGAACGATTATCTAACAAACCACTATAATCTCTGGCAAAAGGAACACCTTGTGCCACACATTGATCAATAATCAGATTGCTGTTTTCGGCCAAGCGATAAACGTTAGCTTCACGTGCTCTGTAATCTCCTCCTTTAATGGTATCGTAAAACAAACGATAAACACTGTCGCCATCATTTGGATAGTTTTTGGCTGCATTTATACCGCCTTGTGCCGCAATACTATGAGCACGGCGCGGACTATCAGAAATGCAGAATATTTTTACATTGAAACCCATAGCTCCCAAACTAGCTGCAGCTGATGAACCTGCCAAGCCAGTTCCTACTACGATAATATCCAGCTTTCTTTTGTTAGATGGATTTACTAAATTCTGATGCGATTTGTAATTGTTCCACTTTTGTGCCAAATCGCCTTGAGGTATTTTTGAATTCAACTTTGTCATAACCATTATTTTTTAAGCATTACAAAATAAGAAATAAACCGGAATTATATTAAATCCAATTACGATAAGAATAGAATAAATAGTAGCAAACTTTTTTATTATCGGAGTATAAACAGGATGATTTAAACCCAAAGATTGAAAAGCAGCCTGAAAAGCATGATTGAGATGAAATCCCAATACGGTAATCAATACAATATATAATAAGGAGTAAGCAGTGTTAGCAAACAACAATTGCGAAATGCTATAAAAATCGGGTTCTCCTTTAATTAATGGTACAGGGCTCTCAACCAATCCGACTTTGATAAAGTAGAAATTCATAAAATGAATAATTAAAAACACAAAAACTACAATTCCGGTATATATCATATACTTTGAGAAGAATGAAGTTGTAGATTTGGCTGCTGATTTATAAGCTACAGGTCTTGCTCTCCAGTTCTGAATCTGTAAAACCACGCCTAAAAGTGCATGAATTAAAATTCCGAGAAATAAAAATATTTCAAAGAACTTAATAATGTAGTTGGTGCCCATAAAATGTGCAGCGGCATTAAACCACTCGCCGCCATCATTTCTCAGCAAACAAAGATTGATTGCCAGGTGAATTACCAAAAAAGTCATCAAAAAAATACCGGCAACTGCCATTATATATTTCTTTGACAATGAAGAATAATTTAAAATAGATTTCATATACGCTTTGTTTTTGCAAAATTTATATTAATGAAAAAATATTACAAACCATTTGCTTTTTTTATGTAAGTTTGTAATTGAAAACAAATGTAACAATTTTTTTTAGGTATTGGCATACCTTTTTAGAAATTTAGAATAATTATAAATAATAAGAAGCAGCAAACATGATTTCAAATAGCTTATTTATAAAAAACAGAAACAAGCTTTTATCAATATTACCTAGTAATTCAATCGCAATTATTCAGTCAAATGATGAAATGCCACGCAATGGTGATCAGCTTTTCCCATTTCGTCAGAATTCCGATTTATTTTATATGTGTGGACTTAATCAACCTAAAGTAATTGTTTGTATTTGTAATTCTCACCCCAATCCGGCTTATAGCGAAATTTTATTTGCTGTTAAACCCAATCCAGATTATGCAATCTGGTACGGACATCAGCCCGACAAGGCAGAGTTACAGGAAATATCGGGTATAAAAACCATTTTCTGGCTCGAAGATTTTGAAACAGTTATAAAAGATTTGATGATAAATACCGAAAATATTTATTTAAGTAGCAATGAATATATAAAGTTTACACCAGATTTTCAAGATAGAAATCATCGATTTAGTTTGCTTTTAAAGGAAAACTTTCCGCTACATAAATACCATCGTTTAGCTCCTATAATTAATGAATTGAGATTAGTTAAAGAGCCTGAAGAAATTGCAATGATTGAAACGGCTTGTAATATTACAGGCAAAGCATTTCAACGAGTTTTAAAAACTATTAAGCCTGGAATGATGGAATATGAAGTGGAAGCTGAAATCAATCATGAATTTATGATAAACAATGTACGTAATCATGCTTATCAACCTATTATTGCAGCTGGTGAGAATGCTTGCACACTTCATTATATTGAAAATTCTTCTGTATGTAACGAAGGCGAACTTTTACTTATGGATTTCGGTGCCGAATTTGGCAATTATGCTTCCGATTGCAGCCGAACAATTCCTGTTAGTGGCAAATTTACAATTCGTCAAAAACAATATTATCAGGCAGTTCTAAATGTTTACAATGAAATCTTCAAAGAATTTGTAGTAGGGAATTGTATCGATCAATTAAATAAAAAAACAAGTATTTTAATCGAGAAAGAATTAATCAGGCTTGAGCTGTTTTCTATAGAAGAGGTTGAAAAACAATCAAAAGAAAGTCCTTTATATATGAAATATTATATGCATGGCGTTTCACATTTTATGGGTTTAGATGTGCATGATGTAGGCTCAAAACAAACTGTTTTGAAGGCAGGAATGATACTCACTTGTGAGCCGGGTATATACAATAAAGATGAAAAAATTGGCATTCGTTTAGAAAATGATATTCTGATAACAGAAGAAGGACCCATTAATTTGATGAAGAATATTCCGATAGAAATTGAAGAAATAGAAAAAATTATGAATAATAAATAAAATTCTTGTAATTTTGGAAAACGAAAAATAAATTTAATAATCAAAAATATGTTTGCAAAAAATACGTACATCAACAGAAGAAATCAGTTGAAAAAAGATGTTGCTTCAGGAATTATTTTGTTTTTAGGCAATAAAGATGTGTCTTTTAACTATCCTGCCAACACATTTACATTCAGACAAGATAGTAATTTCCTTTATTTCTTTGGACTAAATCATGCTGATTTGGCTGGAATTATTGATATCGACAACAACAAAGATTATATCTTTGGCAATGATGTAGATATGGACGACATTATTTGGATGGGAAATCTTCCTACAATTAAAGAACAAGCTGGAGAAGTAGGTGTTGAAAACACTGCACCTTTTGCATCAATGTTCGATTTTGTTACAGATGCCATTAAAGCAGGTAGAAAAATTCATTTTACTTCTCCTTATCGAGGCGAAATTCAAATGCTTTTGGCTGATTTGTTGGGAATAAAATATACCAATGTTAAAAATTATATTTCAGTTGAATTAATAAAAGCGATTGTAAAACAACGTTCAATAAAATCATTGGAAGAAGTTGCTGAAATTGAAAAAGCCATTGCAACTGCTTACGAAATGCATACCACAGCCATGAAAATGGCAAAACCAGGCATTTACGAACGCGAAATTGCCGGAAAAATGGAAGGAATCGCACTTTCAGCAGGAGGTCCCGTTTCTTTTCCAGTTATATTGAGTATTAACGGACAAACTTTACATAATCACTATCACGGCAATTTGCTAAGCGAAGGCAGAATGATGGTAGCTGATGCAGGATGTGAAACCGAACTGAATTATTGCAGTGATATTACCCGAACCGTTCCCGTTGGTGGCAAATTCAATCAACGTCAGAAAGAGGTTTACGAAATTGTTTTAAAAGCAAATATGAAAGCCATTGAAGCCATTAAGCCAGGTGTTCCTTATCGCGAAATTCATCTTTTAAGTGCTCGTGTAATAGCTGATGGTTTAAAAGAAATTGGACTAATGAAGGGCAATATGGAAGAAGCCGTAAGCAAAGGAGCTCATGCCATGTTCTTCCCTCATGGTTTGGGACATATGTTAGGACTTGATGTGCACGATATGGAAGGTTTGGGCGAAAATTATGTTGGTTATGATGACGAAATCAAACGCAGCAGCCAATTTGGTACAGCCTTCCTGAGACTTGGCAAACGACTACAACAAGGTTATGTACTTACCGTTGAACCTGGTATATATTTTATTCCTGCTTTAATTGACCAATGGAAAGCCGAAAATAAATTTACTGAATTTATCAATTACGAAAAAGCTGAAACATACAAAGATTTTGGTGGTATTCGTATTGAAGATGATATTTTGGTAACTGCTGATGCTTATCAAGTATTAGGAAAACCAATTCCTAAAACAGTTGTTGAAATTGAAGAAACAATGAAATAAACAATTTTAAAACTAAAAAAGGGCAAAAGAGCTTTATGAGCTTTTTTGTCCTTTTTTTTAATTTGTAAAATCTTGTAAATGAAAAATATAATTCTTTTCTTATTTAGCATAATTGCTTTTAATTGCTTTTCGCAAACTGCAATTGTAAATCAAATTTATACAAGCCCCGAAACTGATCAACTTCCATCTTTTACAGATGACCCTTCATACATTAATGATTATATTGCACGAAATTTCAAGGTGAGTGAAATAATGAAAAGTCAGGAAGATTTCTATAGTGGCATACTTACTGTTCAATTTGTTGTAGATTCATTAGGTGTTATTTCTGAAGTAAAATGTTATGACTCTAGAAATGTTTATATTGAACAAGAATTTAAGAGGATTATAACTGCAATGCCAAGATGGAAACCTGCTGTAAAGAATCATGAGTTTGTTACAACAAGAGTTTTTTATCCGATTGCTTATCAGATTAATAACAATATTTTTGAAATAGATAAAACCAATATAAAAACTGTAAAAACAGATAAGAAAGCAAGTGGATTTTTAAAACTTGCTATTGTAGGAACTTGTGCTATAGTTATGTGGCTAAGTTTTTTTAATAAATAAAGCCCTCAAGATTATTGAGAGCTTTATAATATTTATGAAGATAATTTGCAATAAAATTTACCTATTTAATTATAACTATCTTACAGTTGCTAATATCTTTATCTGTTTCTAATCGAACAAAATAAATTCCTTCTTCCATACGTTCTGATTGAATTGTAAAATTATATTCTCCTGCATTATAATGTTTGTTAATCAATTCTTTAACCAGAGAACCGTCTGTGCTGTAGATTTTGATTCTTACGTTAGTTGGCTCCGAAATATTGAATTTCAGATTTGAATTTTTGCTGAAAGGATTTGGATAAGCAGAAATCTGAGAAGTATTATTTTTCTCTACTTCTTCAATATTTGTAAAAGCATTTACAAACTTCATATTTCCAACACCTAAGGTAATGTTTTGGAAACTAATATTATCCCCTTTTTTTGTTAATACAACAGAAACTACATCGTTAGGCGAAAAATTATGAACGCCAAACTCATTAGTTAATTGAGAAAATGGAATATGATATGTATTATTGTTAAAATTCAGATTTACAGAAGTTTTATATTGTTTATTCCATTCAATTATACTTTTTTTGCTAATAATTAAATCGAAATTTCCGCTTCCAAATGCATCAAATTCAAGTGCTGTATAATTGTTTAGATTAATTGGTTTATTGCCAACTCTTAGTATTTTATAAACTGAAGCATATGATTTTATAGATGCTTCCAAATATGCATCTCTTTCTAAGTTAAAAGCACCTGATGTATAGGGCAATGTTTGTGCATTTATCGAAAAATCAGAAATTACAACACTTCCATTTTCTTCATAATCAATTCCCCAAGGTCCATCAGCATAATATAGGACATCTTCGCCACCCATCATATTATTACTTAATGTAAACCCAATATCAAAAATACTTCCAACTGGAATTTCAATACTAGTATTTGTTTGTGAAGGTATTACATTATTATGCAAAATCTGATAACGACTTCCATCTTCAACAATTGCTTTGTTTCCTTTCAAATAAATTGAAGTTGCCTGAGCTTTATTATTTAAATTCAAATGTAATTTTCCATCTTTATAAAATCCACTGCTTACATATACCGATGGGATTATTGGTGGATATTGATTTATGTAATTAACAGAAAATCCATTAAATATAATTTTATTAATAATAGCTTTCACCATATCAACGGTATTTGCTTCGGTAGTTGACCATACCTGAAAATTCAAAACAGGATTATTACCCTGAGGATGATAGCTTTCTAAATCCCAGCGATTATCAATAGAATATTGATTGCCGTTTTTGTAGGCAATAAAACTAATAGCATAATCAACATTGCCATCATCTTGAACTAATTTGGCTATAATAAACTGTAAATTATTAATTTCTATATGACGAACTTCTTCCATAACGGCTCCATCCAATCTGTCGCAAATCATTTTGGTGTGTTCGTAAACTTTACCTGGTGTAGTAGCAATTCCTAAAATTGCAGCTTTTCTTTCATTGTTTGCAATAAAATAATCTACCGCAAACACTTCAGTTGCATTGCTAATTCCAATCAAATCGCTAGGTGTTGAAATATAAGCGGAAGAACCAAGAGGCCCGTTTTGTGGTATGAAATTAATTAAATCAGAAACTTGAGTGTTTTTTATTATTGAAGTTTTAATTTTTTTATCCGTTACATCCTGATTTGTAAATAACTGCATTTTTGTAGGATTGTTAAATTGTAAATCAGGCTCTTTATGTCTTATAAAGTTTCTGTAAGCTACCAATGAAGCTAAATTTCCATTGCTTTCTAATCCACCATTGTTACCTCCAGAAGAATTACTCATTGTTACAGAAGCAAATGCAGAATTGTTAAGTAAGTTTAAGTCTGGTTGAAATTGATTTAAAATAAAGGCTTCGTTAATTCCAGAAGTGTCAACAATGGCATAAATATTTAAAACTGCAGTATCGTTCATTTGTAAAATAGCAATGTTCCATAAATGATCAGTTGAGTTATAATTGCCCGTAGATGCATTGCTTGAAACATAAGCAAACATTGAAGCCAATGTGTCAGTTACACTAATATTTGTATTTGTGAAATTGCTTAAGTTTTTAACAACTATTTGAAAATGTGCGGTATCATTTTTGGCTACATTTGTATTTATCAGTTTTTTTGTAATTCGTAAATCAATTGGGCATTTATTGGAAGCTGATGATGCTGTTATCGTTGTATTGTTTAATTTCCAAGAAATTGAAGATGAAAAATTTGTAGAAAATACCATATCATTTATTCCTGCTGAAAATAAAGTAGGTTGTCCTTGGTCTTGAGAAGAAGTAGTAAAATGGTTTAAATTTCCTATTGGAATAGTTACCATTGATGTGTTGGGATTTTCATATCCAAATATTGCAGTAAAATTACCACCTCCATTGCTGTAAATGCAATTCAAAAAAGGAGTTACCAAACTTGAAGCTGAATCAACAATTACAGTAGGGCTGAATTCTGAAGTATTATCAGCAATTGTTGAAGTTGCAGTTAAAAAACTTCCTGCAGATATACCTGAAGGCATTGGAAATATAAATTTGAATTTTTGTGCATTATCCGTACCTTGAAAAATGCCATTAATAGGTAACGGTCCATAAGTACCTGTATTTAAATCAATGTCAGCGACACTTCCTTCTGTTGCAGAAAACAGAAATTTTTTACCCTGAGGATAATCTTTACTAGAAGATGTATCGGCAATAAAAAATTCTATTTTGGCACTGTTATTTGCATAACCAGTTATTTCTATGTTTCCCGAATTATGGATTGCATTCAAAATTACAGGGAAATTTGTTAAATGGTTTGCACCAATATCAAAATCATTATTGTCGTTTAAAGTGTAAAAGGGAGATACTCCAATTGCTTGATTTTCTGTTGGCGAAATCAAATCAATACCTATTGCATGTGTAAAAATATTTAAAGAATTGGGCAATGCTCCGTTTTTATAGATTGAATTCTCAGAAAATCTGTTGTTTATCGAGTTAGATACTACTAAAATGCCAGACCCCGAATTTTCGCTGATAATATTTTTATTTATCTGATTATATTCGCCAAATAGACGAATACCAGATTTTTCGCTCAACTGATAGCCGTTTGAGGAGATTGTATTAAATTGAATTATGTTTTTTTCTATTGATTGGGATAAATCAATTCCATTTGCAGCATTGTTTTTGATGATGTTGTTTGATATTACATTATACCCATTTGAAAAACTAATATTTAAACCGTCAAAAACAGCATTTAGCATTCCGTTTTGAAAAATTACATTATTATGAATTATCTGATTGTCTGAATTGCTAACATAAATACCTGATAATCCAGCATAAGCAAAAAGATTTCGGAAAATAATACATGAATCGGAATTAATTAATACCAAATTATTTGCTGTATTTTGGAAATTAATATTTGGTATTGCAAAACTATTTGCCTCAATTCCATATACATTGTCGTAAATTAAACAAAAAGGTGCGTTTTGAAATATAATATTACCAGTGTTTTCATTATTTAAATCTCCAAATCCCAAGATGCATAATCCATAAATTTTTACAAATGGCGCATTAATTTTTAATCCGTATGTCAAATTGTTTTGATCAACAATTTCAATTTCAGGATTGTTAATAGGGGAGAAGCTTAGGTTTAAAGAGCCAACTACAGTATCATTTATGTAATTTGTAGTATTGGTATTTCCTGTAAACATTGATTGAGAAATTCCATCAACAACCAAACCAGAGCGTGTAATGACGGGTAATTCCTGAGTGTTGATTGCTATTCTGAAAACACCTCTAATTGAATCAAACCCAGAATCTGATTTTGGGATTCTGAAAATAATTGAATCAGCTAATACATTTAAATTTGCTTCAATAATTGCTTGGCGTAAAGATCCAACACCACTATTTAGCGTATTTGTTACAATATAAGAATTGCCACTAAAACCTCCTCCAACGGGTGTGTTTATTTGTCCGCCAGTATTGGGTGCATTGCTACCTGTGTTAGTAGGACTGTTGGGAAATGGAGGCATAGGTGGTTGTGCTTTTGCTATATTTATTAGCATAAAGAACAATACAAATATAATGAAGTAACGATTTGTAAATGTATTCATTTTATTTAATTTAAAATATACATGCTAAAAAAACAATAAAATACATTGTTTTAATATTTTACAAATATAAATATACATTGTTCTTAATAATGTTATTTGTAATACAATTTGTTTTTTGAAAATCAACAAAATGTTTAAATTTTAGTTAATCTATTGATTAGATTTGACTTAATTGTGATTCAAATCTCTCCTTTATCAATGATATCAATTGAAAGCATGATTTAAAAAAAAGCCCTGATAAGTTTTAAACCTAAACAGGGACTTTACTTGAATTAAATTATTTTTCTAGTCTATTTTTATAATCTTGCAAAATTTTACTTCCTGATCTGTTTCTAAACGAACAAAATAAATACCTTCAATCAAATTTTCAGAATTTATTGTAAAGTTATAATCCCCAGTTAAATAATATTCATTTGTAAGTTCTTCAATTTCCTTTCCTTCAGCATTAAAAATTTTAATATTTATATTGGAACTTTTATTAAGACTGAATTTTAAACTTGTACTTTTATGAAATGGATTGGGAAATACATTCAATGTATTTTTAGCTTCTGATTGCTCAATTTTTTTGATTCCAACAGTAAAGTTATCAAATCTTAAATTGCTAACTAATAAAGTAAAATTCTGAAAATTTTGTCCATTTCCTTTTTTTACAAAAGTAACAGAAACAACATCATTTGCATTAAAATTTTGCTGTCCGGCTAGATTAGTTAATTGACTAAACGGGATATGGTATTCGCTAAGATTATAACTCAAATTTACTGAAGTTTTGTATTGCTCATTCCATTGATTAATAGATTTTTTGCTAATAATAACTTCATAAATCCCATTTCCGTATGCAGAAAAACTTAAGCCAGAATAATTGCTTACATTAACAGCTTTGTTTCCTACTCTTAATATCTTAAATGCTGATATATAATTTTTTACACTACCTTCAATATAAATATCTCTTTGCAATAAAAAAGCATTGCTATCGGGAGTATTGTTTACTGATGAAATGGTGTAATCATTGATTATCGCTCCTGTTTGTTCATAATCTAAGCCCCAAGGACCATCAGCATAATACAAAATATCTTTTCCACCCATTTCGTTATTAGTAAGTGTAAATCCAATGTCGAACAAATTTTCAACATTTATTTCTAAATTACTAATTTTATTTTTGTTAATTGCAGTTGTTCTTTTTATAAAACTTCTATTTCCGTCTTCAATTTTTGCATAATTTCCATTCATAATCAATGAAGTAGCTTCTGCATTGTTTTGAATTTTCAAATGTAATTTTCCGGCTTTGTAATACCCATTTCTTACAAATACCGTTGGAATTGTTGCAGGATATTTGTTCGCAAAATTCAAAGAATAGCCATTAAACAGAATTCTGTTTAAAATACTTTCAACTAATTGAATAGTGTATTTTTCTGAAACCGACCAAACCTGAAAGTTAAGAACAGCATGACTTCCGGTTGGATGATATGATTCCAGATCCCATTTATTATCAATTTGATATACATTCCCAGATTTGTATGCTATAAAACTTACGGCATAATCTACTTCGCCGTTATCTTGAACCATTCTGGCTATGATAAATGGATAGCCTGAGATAGTTACATGTTTAATATCATCTAAAGTAGCACCATCCAAACGATCGCAAATTAATTTGGTATGTTCATATACAGTTCCTTGCGAAGAAGCTATTGCTAAAATTGCAGCTTTTCTTTCATTTGTGTTTTTGAAATAATCAACTGCAAAAACTTCAATGGCATTACTTACCCCTAATAAGTCATTTGGTGTAGTTATGTATGATTGTGAATTTAATGGTCCGTATTGTGGAATAAAATTTACTATTTCTGTATTGGTTGACTTTGTATTCTTTGATGTTTTTATTTTCTTTGATTCAACTTTTTCATAGGTGAATTCTTCTAATTGTTGAGCTGTTGCAAATTTGTATGAATCATTAAATTTATGTCTTAAAAAATTTCGATTTGCAGTTTTTGAAGCCAAATTTCCATTACTTTCCAATCCGCCATTGTTTCCGCTTGATGAGTTAGTTATACTTACTGACGCAAAAGAGGTGTTGTTAAAAAGATTATTGTCGGGTTGAGATTGACTGTAAATACTTACATTATTTTGTGTGCTTGTGTCAATTTTTGCATTGATTATCAGAACTACAGTATCCATAGCTGCAATATAATTTACTGACCATTTTCCGTTCAAATGATTATAGTTTCCTTTTGTTGCATTAGATGAAATATAAGTAAAAGAACTGTTTAATGTGTCTAAGACAACTATTTGAGATGATGAAAAATTGCTGTTGTTTTTTAAAACAATTTGAAATCCAATGGTGTCATTTTTATTAACACTATCATTGATAGCTAAGCTAGGGCTAATCACTCGTTTTTCAATACTTAAATCAACTGGGCATCTGTTAGCATTTGTATCAGCAATAATAAATTCATTATTTAATTTCCATGTAGTTGAATTGGTAAATTGTATGGAAAAAACATTTGAATGATAGCCAGGAATAAAAATACTAGGTTGTCCCATATCTGCTAAATTCTGATTGAAACCATTGTTATTGCCTATAGGAATTGAAACAAATGAATTATATGGATTATGATATGCAAAAACTGCAGTAAAACTATTGTTTTCATTGGGATAAATACAATCCAATATAGGTTTTACCATTGCAATACCACTGTCAGCAATTGCCGCAGGACTGAATTCTGAAGTTCTATTATTTAATGTTGCTGTTGCTGTAATTACTGTTTTGCTTGAAATTAAATTTGTTTTTGGAAAAAGGAATTTAAATTTTGCAGTTGAATCACTTCCTTGATTAATTCCATTATAAGGCATAGGACCATAAATTCCAGCTGATTGATTGTAATCCACAGAACTGCCTTCTTTTGCAGAAAATAAATAATATTTTCCTTGAGGGAAATCTGAAGATGCTAGGGTGTCGCCAATAAAGAATTCTATTTCAGATCCTTCCGTTGCAAATCCTTCAATTTCAATAGAATCTGGCATAATTCTAACAGTAGATATAATTGGGTAATTTATTAATGAATTTCCACCAATATCATTATCTCCTTTATCGTTCAATGTATAAAAAGGGAAGCTACCTTTTGAATGATTTTCAGTAGAAGTTATCAGATTAATACCAATTGCTTTTGTTGCAGCAATACCTTGTCCGGGAAATGCTCCGTTACCCCAAATTGAATTCTGAGAAATATGATGATAATCTGCATTTGAAGTAATTAGAATACCTGATCCTCTATTTGAATGAATAATGTTTTTTCTAATAATATCATTTTCTCCATATACCCTGATACCTGAATTTTCCCAATTTATTATTCCGTTATTATAAATTGAATTGTTTTCAATAAGATTGTAACCTTTTGATAAATAGGAATCCAGACCATTAGCTGCATTATTGTATATTTTGTTATATCGTATAATTTGTTTTCCTGAAGAAGTAGCATAATCCATTCCATCCAAAACAGAATAACCAAAGCCATTGCTTGTACTTTCGTTATATTCAACAATCCACGAATCTGCATCAGCTGTTGCATAAATGCCTGCAATGCCAGCCCATGCCAATAAATTATGTCTTATTATTCCTGAATCAGCGCCATTAATAACCAAATTGCTTCCACCAGTATATATTAATGAATCTGGACGATTCATTGAGTTGGCTTTAATACCTAAGATGTTATTTTCAATAACTACATGTTTGATACTCCCAGAAATCACAATATTTGCATGATTTCCAATAGTTCCATTTCCAAAACCTAAAATTGTAAGTCCCTGTATTTTAACATAAGAAGCAGCTACTTTTAAGCCTATTGCAAGATTGTTTGCATCAACAATTTCAATTTCAAGTCCATCAAATTGTGGAAAGTTTAATGAATCAACTCCAACAAATCCTCCAACTCCCAATAAGCTTGTATTTGTATTTCCTGTAAAGCGAGTTTGTGAAAAGCCATCTATTACCAATGATTTTCTAGTAATCGGATTTAATTCAAAACCTGAAATGTTAATACGAAAAACACCTCTAATATAATCATATCCTGGATCTGTTAAAGGAATGTTGAATAAAATAGAATCTACAGCAATATTAGTATTTGCATCTATTATTGCTTGTCTAAATGAGCCTACACCAGAGTTGTTAGTGTTTGAAACGTAAACAGAATTTGAAGTTTGGGAACTTGAAAAATCAGAAATTTCAAAAGAATTTTTTCTTTTGAAATCTGAATTTGAAAATGAATAAACATATGCAAAAACAAATAATACGATTAGTAATATTGATTTTTTTGTTTTCATGATTTATAAATAACTAACATTTTAATACTAGCAATATTCATTCCGTATAATTTAAATATTTAGCAAATAAGTTTAAGTAATGAATATCACTATATTATAAATAATGATAATCATATTATTTGAAATTACTAATAGGTTTTTGTCCCAAATAAGGAAAATTCTCTCTTTTCAGTAAATTGTTATTGAAAAATTTTTATATAATTGAAAATGAGTTGATAAGTGATGTTTGAAAATAAATATTAAAAAAATAAATTAAAATGAGTTGTTAGTAAGAAAAAAATTCATAATTTTATCAAAAAAAACTACATTTTAAAATTAAAATTGATTTATATGAAAAGAATTTGTGATGTAAATTTTAAAGGCAAAAAAGTTCTTATCAGGGTTGATTTCAATGTGCCATTGAATCACAATAGACAAATAACAGATGATACAAGAATTGTTGAATCTTTGCCTACAATTAAAAAAGTTCTTAATGATGGAGCTTCAGTAATATTAATGTCGCATTTAGGTCGTCCGAAAGGCGGATATGAAGATGATTATTCCTTAACTCCCATCGTACCTCATTTATCGAAATTATTGAATAAAAACATTATTTTTACTAGAGATTTATTTGGTCAAAAAACGATTGATGCTGCTGCAAAATTAAAGCCAGGTGATATTATATTGATGGAAAATCTTCGTTTTTATCCAGAAGAAACAAAAGGCGATGTAGAGTTTGCTAAAAAACTTGCCAGTTTGGGCGATGCATATATAAATGATGCTTTTGGAACCTCGCACAGAGAACATGCTTCAACAGCAACTATAGCTCAATTTTTCCCCAAAGCCAAATATTTTGGACTTTTGTTAGAAAATGAAATAGAAAATCTTGAAAGATTATTAAATCAATCAAAATCTCCATTTACAGCTATCATCGGAGGTGCAAAAGTTTCAAGCAAAATTGATATCATCAAAAACTTACTTCCAAAGGTTGATAACATGATTATTGGTGGAGGTATGGCTTTTACTTTTATCAAAGCACTTGGTGGAAAAGTAGGAGATTCACTTATTGAAGAAGATAAAATTGAAATTGCCAGAGAAATTGTTCAAGAAATGATGCTTAAAGGGGTAAATCTTTATTTGCCGACAGATGCTGTTGTTTCTGATGCTTTTTCAAATGATGCTAATACCAAAGTGATATCGGCAGATGATATTCCTTCTGATTGGATGGGATTGGATATCGGACCAAAAAGTTGTAGACGTTTTGCTGAAATTATAAATAACTCGGAAACAATTCTTTGGAATGGTCCTATGGGCGTTTTTGAAATGGATAGGTTTAAGCAAGGTACAAAAGCCATTGCAATTGCTACTGCAAGTGCTACTATATCAGGTGCTTTCTCTGCAGTTGGAGGTGGAGATTCTGTAGCAGCAATTAATCAATATAACATCTCAGACCAAATCAGTTATGTTTCCACTGGAGGAGGTGCTATGCTCGAATATCTTGAAGGTAAAGTTCTTCCAGGTGTTAGAGCAATATTAAACGGAAAATAATACCAAAGTAATTTATAACACTAAGTTCTCATACCTTTATGGTGTAAAATAAAAAAAGAGCTCTTTAAAATCAAAGAGCTCTTTTTTTATTTTAATTGTTCTTTTATTTTTTCAATATCCACATTTTCAATATATTTTATTATGTTTATATATGTTTCATGAAAATTGTAATTTCCTTTTCGCATTTCTTCTATAGCTTGTTTTTTACCCCAATCCCCATAAATAATTCTATACATGGCCATTACAACTCCAGTTCTGTCGGCACCATGCACGCAATGAACCAATAAGGGTTTAGGTGATTTTGAAATAACTTTTAATGCTTCTATAATTTCTTCGTCTGAAAATAATTCAGCAGACATTTTAACATTGTATAATTTTAATGGTAATTTCCCTACCATTTTTTCATCAACAGCTTTTGAACGTAAACTTAAAATACTTTTAACACCCATACTGTCAAGACTTTTAAAGCCTTTTTCATCAGGTTGTTCTGAGCGATATAAGCTATCATTAAGGATATATAAATTTTTAAATTTGCTTATTTTTAATGATTTAGCCCAATTTTCTGGCCTATCATTTTGTGCAAATAGATTTATATTAAAGGCATAAATAATAATTATAAATCTTAAAATTATTTTCACTTTCTTCATAATTATTGATAAAAAGAAAAGCATTAGCAAACAATTGTTTGCCAATGCTTAAGGTTAAATATTGATTTGATTTATTTTTGTTGAGTCATGTAAAGTTCCAATAAACGAGCAACATATTTGCCAAATACATCAAACTCAATATTTACTGTAGTTCCTTGTTTAAAATTGTGAAAATTTGTTACTTGATAAGTAAAAGGAATAATTGCTACTGAAAATAATCCTGACTCTGAATCCACAACGGTTAAACTAACTCCATTTACAGATATTGAACCTTTTGGAACCGTAATATTGTTTTTTGTAATATCGTAAGTAAATGTAAATTTCCAACTTCCATCCATCTCTTCTACCTTTTGACAAATTGCAGTCTGATCAACATGGCCTTGCACAATATGACCATCAAATCTGCCATCCATTCTCATGGAACGTTCCAGATTCACTTCATATCCTGGATACCATGTTCCTAGATTTGTTTTATCTAAAGTTTCCTGAATTGCTGTTACAACATATTGATTTTTAGCTTGATCAACATTTACAATAGTTAAGCAAACACCGTCATGACTCATGCTTTGATCAATTTTCAATTCATTCGCAATTTCAGTTTCAATTGTAATATTAAAATTTGTTTTGTCGTTTTCAATACTAATTACTTTTCCTGTTTTTTCTACAATGCCTGTAAACATATATTATTCTTATTTAATTAATTATCGTAAAATTGTAACACTTCCTTGTATTTGACGCGATATTTCACCCTGAAGTCTGATTTCATAAACATCACAAACATAAAAATATACTCCATCACTACATTCAGCTCCATCATTATTGATTTTTGCATTCCATTTTATATCAGGATTTTGGGTTTGAAAAACAACTCTTCCCCAACGATTATATATTTTTAAATCAATTTTAGAAACAAATTTATAGGGAAATGGAATAAATAAATCATTAATACCATCTCCATTGGGAGTAAATATATTGGGTAGCAAATATTTAGAACAACTGTCGATGTCAATACAAACTTTATTACTATATATCCCCGCATTCAGATTAGAATCAATTGCATTGATAGCATAACATCCTGCAATTGAATTTATATTGTTATGAATAAATGTAAGTTGTGAAGGATTAGCAATCTCTTTCAATAATAAGAAATCTCCATTTAATGTTGGTGAATACCATAAATTATATTTCAAAATATCGTAAGCACAGCTATCAGTATTAATCCATTCAATCGTATTTGTAACGTTTTGACAATCTGGAATTACACTTAAAAAAGGAGGACAAGGAGCTTCTTGATCTATAGGTACACCACATTTTTCCTGCGAAAAGTTAATTATTGGTGATATAATATTTGTAATGCTGTAATCTCCAATGCTTTTTATTTTATAACAATAAGAATCACCATTAATCAAGTTTTTGTCTATATATTGATTTTCAATAGAAATTCCGATTGAATCAAAACTCAATGTTAGTGGATTTTTGCGATAAATTATATAATACTGATTTTCCCATGGAACATTAAAAACCCAGTTTAATTTCATTTTTTTATCAGCAGGAGTAAGATTTAGATAAATTGATGAAGCCAAATGTGTTGAACCAACTTTATATCTATTATTTATTGAATCATTATAAAAATCTACACGATAATTATAGGGGTTTGAAATTGTATTAATCAGTGAATCAGTATATAATGTGTCATTTAAAGAACTTAATGAATCAATTAGCAAAAAATTATTTCCATTTAAATCGGGAGACCTGTAAATTAAATACTTGTACGGACCTAATATCTGACTTAATTCAGTTGGTTTCGACCAAGCAACAAACATACTGCCGTTTGTAGCAGAAGTAGAATTAACACTAATATTTGTAATTATAGGTACATCACGTTTTAATTGTGCACAAGCATTAATTGAAGCGTAACTTTCAGCTCCATCACTATAATATGCTATTACAACGTACGAATAATCAATGCCATGTAACAACCCATTTCCATTGTTGGTATCAATAAAACTAGTATCATTTATATTTGGCAATGTTGCAATTAATGTATATCCCGACAATGGAGAAACTCCTGTTTCGCAATAAGCATGAATATAAGCATCACATCCATTTTTTCGATATATTTTATAACCAAAGGCATTTGAACATTTGCTTTTATTCCAGCTTAAATTAATCGCATTTCCATTTGCCTGAGCTGTAAGATTCTTAGGTGCTGGTCCTATCACTTTTATAGATAAATTTTTATAGGTTGTCAGTTTTACTGGACTTCCATTATCTTGTGCCTTAAATGAAACCTGATATGTTGATTTTCTGACATGTGCACAATTTGTTTCCCAATAAAACTGAGATGTAACTTCAGGGCTGCCACTTGTATTATTGAAAATGGCTGGTGAATTTGATAAAATAAATGGACCTCCTGTGGCAGAAATTGTTACCCAATTTGCATCCGGATCAATCGCATGAACATTAAATGTAAGTGTATCACCAGCTTCGATACAAGTGTCTGGAATAGGATCAATTATAGGTGGCAGATTGTTGCAGTTAGCTATAATAACTTGCATATCTCTGGTGATATAGCCAATTCTCACTCCATTACGCCATTCTTCAATTAAGATTGCAATATTATATTCACCTTGAATAAAAGGGCTATCCCAAATTAAATCTCCTGAAACGGGATTAATTGATATTGAATTACTTGCTTGTGGAAAACTATAACCAGCAATATCTAAACCCTGAGCACCTCTACATTTCACAAGTTTATATGAAATACTGTCTCCATCAGCATCATAAGCTCCTGGATTATGATAAAATGGAACTCCAATACAACCCATATCAAGTGGTGAATTCAACAATTCGGGTGAATTGTTTTTTGGATTTACAAAAGGGCTAATTACCAACATGGTTTCAACAAAAATCGGGACATTAACAGAATTTGGAATATTGATAACTCCATAATTTCTGTTTGGATCTTCCATTGAAATTTTATAGGTCCCATCCCCTGGGAAAGTATGTGTTGTAATGTATTCGTTTTTAGATACATTTCCAACTAAATTTATTTTAGAAGTTCGTTGTACCATTGATGATGTGCCATCTCCCCATAATAATTCTAATTGAGGTCTATCTGCTGGACTTGGGGTATAAGTATAAGTAACCAATTTAACTTCATATTGTAATGAGTTGTTTGATATTCTTTTATAAGTTATTTCAGCTGCACGCTCGTGGGTAGCATAAACAACAGATACACTTAATATAACAAATACAAATATGAGTAAAAATTTTTTCACTTACTTTTTTTGTTTTAATAACTTACAGATTACAAAATTATTATTTCTTGTTCAATTTTTAAGTTTTTTTTTATTAAATAAACTCAAATTTCTGATTTCGTTGTTTAGGTTCAAATCCTGATTCTTTAATTGCTTTTTGAATGCCTTCAGCATCAAATTTATAATCTGCACCCGCTACCGAAACCACATTTTCTTCAATCATTATTGAACCAAAATCATTAGCTCCTGCATGCAAACATAGTTGAGCTGTTGGTTTGCCTACTGTTAGCCATGATGCCTGAATGTTTTTTACATTTGGAAGCATTATTCTACTAATGGCAATCATTCTGATATATTCATCAGAAGTAACTTTGTTTTTAACACCATATTGCTTTGATAATGTCGTATCTTTATCCTGAAATGGCCATGGAATGAAAGATAAAAAACCAAAACTATCAAATGGTTTTTCCGATTGAACTTGGCGGATAAAAATCAAATGTTGTAGCCTTTCTTCTAAAGTTTCAATATGTCCAAACATCATTGTAGCTGATGTAACCATGTTTAATTTATGAGCTTCTCTCATAACATCAAGCCAATCAGTTGCATTGCATTTGTTTTTAGAAATTGCAGATCTTACTCTATCAGATAATATTTCTGCACCTGCACCAGGTAAACTGTCTAAACCTGAATCGATTAATTCTTTTAATGTTGTTTTAAAATCAATACCTTCCTTTTTAGAAATATGTACGATTTCTGGTGGTCCTAAGGCATGAAGTTTTAAATCGGGGTAAATTGCTTTTAATGAGCTAAATAAATTTTTATAGAACGACAATCCCAATTTTGGATGCATACCTCCTTGCAAAAGGAGCTGATTACCTCCTAGTAATCGCATTTCGTCAATTTTTGATTTATATTCTTCAATTTGTGTAATATATGCTTTTGAAGATTTTTCGGAACAATAGAAATTGCAAAATTGGCAACCAGATACACAAACATTAGTATAATTTACATTACGATCAATTATCCATCCTATATTTTTATCAGGATGAAGTTGAAATCGTAGATTATTTGCAATAGCCATTAACTCAGGCAAACTCAACTTATTATAAATTTGCAATCCTTCTTCCAAGCTCAGAAATTCAAATCGCAATGTTTTTTCAATTATTTGATTTATAGTCATTATCGTTGTTAATAATTTCGATAAAAAACAAATGTTGATATCGAAAAATTGATTAAATTTGTAATCTTTTTTTATTCAAAAATAATTATAAAATGCATACTATATCACAAAAATTAGATAAAATTTCAGATTCATTTGTAGAAGTTTTCTTAGTGAATGATACAAAGCAACTTAAAGAAACTTTATTTTCAGATGATGAAATAAATTTTATCAAATCTCAAAAAGAAATTTCAGAAAAAGAGACAATTGTTATTAACAAACTAACTCAAATCAGAATTGTTCATTTTTACAATAAAGATATTGAAACACATATAATTAAAGAAAAATGTCGTATTGCAGGTGATAAAGTTTGCAGTATTAGCAATGAGTATTTGTATGAAAATGTATACGTTACAGACTTATCAGAAAATAAAGAAGCTGCTTTTGCTTTAGTTGAAGGAATTTCTCTTAGCAATTATCAGTTTCAGAAATACAAAACCAAACAAAAGTTAAATTCTTTGAAAAATATTATCATTAACAATGAGGCTGTTACCAAAGGACAAGAGGAAGAGTTAGCTATTGTTACTGATGCCGTTTTTAAATGTAAAGATTTGATAAATGAACCACTTACTTACCTTAATGCTGTTAAATTTGCAGAAATTATTATTGAAATGGGTAAAGAAGCTGGTTTTAAAGTTGAGGTTTTCGATAAAAAGAAAATTCAATCGTTAAAGATGGGTGGCTTACTTGCAGTTAACAGAGGAAGTATTGATCCCCCAACTTTTTCAATATTAGAGTATAAACCCGAAAATGCTAAGAATGATAAACCTTATGTTTTTGTAGGGAAAGGAGTTGTATATGATACCGGAGGTGTGAATATTAAACCCGGCGATTATATGCTTGATATGAAATGTGATATGGGTGGAGCCGCAGCTGTAGCCACAGCTATTTATGCAATTGCAAAATCGAAATTCCCAATTCACGTAATAGGTTTAATTCCAGCAACTGACAACAGACCTGACGGAAATGCTTATGTTCCTGGAGATGTTATCACCATGTTTACTGGCAAAACGGTAGAAGTAATGAATACAGATGCTGAAGGAAGATTAATTCTGGCGGATGCCTTGGGTTTTGCTTCAAAATACAAACCTGAGTTGGTAATAAATATTGCAACACTAACTGGTGCAGCAAGTAGAGCTATTGGTCCTTATGGGATAGTGGCAATGCAAGCTAAAGCTGAAAGTGAATTTGAACTTTTAAAACAAAGTGGAAATAATGTTTATGAACGACTTGCAGAATTCCCTTTCTGGGATGAATATGGCGAATTAATTAAATCTGATGTGGCTGATATTAAGAATCTTGGAGGTGCAGAAGCAGGAATGATTACTGCTGGTAAATTCTTGTATGAATTTACCGATTATCCTTTTATTCACTTAGATATTGCCGGACCAGTATTTATCAATAAAAAAGACAGTTATAGAGGAAAGGCAGCTACAGGTTCTGGTGTTAGGCTGTTCTTTGATTTTATAAAAAATAAAATATAATTCATTGTTTTACAATATTATAAAAACAAAATGATTAAAAATACAGACAAAGATCACAGAATCAAATTAGGTATTACTCATGGTGATATCAATGGAATCAGTTATGAAATTATAATTAAAGCATTACATGACCAAAGAATATTAGAATTATGTACTCCAATTGTTTATGGTTCTTCTAAGGTTGCTTCTTATCATCGGAAACAAATTAATATGAATGAATTTAATCTTAATTTGATTAAATCAGCGGATTTAGCTATTGCTAAAAGAGCAAATATTATAAATATTAATAATGATGAAATTAAAATTGATCTGGGACAATCTACTGAAACTGCTGGTGTTTTAGCTGAAAAGGCATTAGAAACTGCAATTGAAGATTTAAAGAAAAATCAGATTGATGTATTGGTAACTGCACCAATAAATAAAAAAAACATTCAATCTAAAAACTTTAATTTCCCCGGACATACTGAATATCTAGCAAAAAAGTTCAATGTGAAAGATGATTTAATGCTAATGATTTGTAATTCAATCAGAATTGGTGTAGTTACGTCTCATATGGCTGTTAAAGATATATCAGAAAATTTGAGCATTGATTTAATATTAAGTAAATTAAGAATAATGAATCAGTCTTTGATTCAGGATTTTGCTATAACCAAACCACGCATTGCCGTTTTAGCACTTAATCCGCATGCTGGAGACGAAGGTTTGCTTGGGAAAGAAGAGCAAACAATCATTAATCCTGCAATAGAGAAAGCCATGAATGAAGGCATTCTTGCATTTGGGCCTTATCCTGCTGATGGATTTTTTGGCTCAGATAACATGAGAAATTTTGATGGTATTCTGGCTATGTATCATGATCAGGGAATGATTCCGTTTAAATTAATGTCTTTCAAAGAAGGTGTTAATTATACAGCTGGGCTTCCAATCATCAGAACTTCACCTGCTCATGGAACTGCCTACGAAATTGCTGGAAAAGATATGGCATCGCCAACTTCTTTATTGCAAGCTATTTATATGGCGTGTGATATATACAGAAACAGACAGATGTACGAAGAACTTACAATAAATCCACTGAAATTCAGTAATATAACTGAAAAAGATAATTAATATCATGCATAATTCTGAAGTTGAATTTACATTTTCTGAAATTGCCGAAATAATCAAAGGTGAATGTATCAACTGTAATAATCAAATTATTACAAAAATATTAACCGATAGTCGTAAAGTTGTTTCTTTTGAAAATAGTTTGTTTTTTGCCTTGGTAAGTAAGAGAAATGATGGACATAAATACATTGTCGATTTATATAAAAAGGGATACAGAAACTTTGTAATATCATCGTTTCCTGATGATTTCAACGATTATCCGGATGCAAGTTTTATTTTTGTAAAAGATACACTCAAAGCTTTGCAATTGCTTTCGGCTTTTAAAAGAAAACTATTTCATTTCCCAGTTATTGGTATTACAGGTAGTAATGGCAAAACCATTGTAAAAGAATGGCTTAGCCAATTGCTTTCTGACGATTTTAATTTGGTAAAAAATCCCAAAAGTTACAATTCTCAAATCGGAGTTCCTCTTAGTGTTTGGCAAATTAAAAATGAACATAATTTTGGGATTTTTGAGGCAGGCATTTCCGAACCAGATGAAATGTCTAATTTGCAGGCAATAATACAACCAAATATTGGAATTTTTACCAATATTGGTCATGCACATGATGAAAATTTTATTAATCAAACACAAAAAATAAGTGAAAAACTTAAACTTTTTACAAAAGTTGATACGCTAATTTATTGCACTGATTATTTGGAGATTAAGGAAAGAATTTTGCAATCAGAAGTTTTTAAGTCAATTCCTGTTTTTACATGGAGTATGAGAAACAAAGCTGATTTAAGTATTATTTCTATAGAGAAAAATCATAGAAAAACCTATATTTCTGCAACTTACAAGGATAATAACCATAATATTGAAATCCCATTTACAGATGATGCTTCAATTGAAAATGCAATTCATTGTTGGACATGTTTATTGTATTTGGGTTATAATCAAAATATTATATCTGAACGATTCAAGCTTTTACATCCTATAGCAATGCGGTTGGAATTGAAAGAAGGGATTAACAATTGCTCAATTATTAATGATAGTTATAGCTCTGATTTTAATTCACTTACAATAGCTATCGATTTTCTGAATCAGCAAAAACAGCACAAAAAGAAAACCATAATTCTTTCAGATATTTTGCAAAGTGGACGCGATGAAAATGAATTGTATTCAGAAATTGCAGATTTACTTTCGAAAAAAGAGATTAGTAGAATTATTGGAATAGGAAAAGCTATTAAAAAACAGCAAGATAAGTTCAAATTCGAAAAAGTTTTTTATGAAACTACAGATGAGTTTTTAAGAGAATTTATTTTTTCAAGTTTCAATAGAGAAAGTATTTTATTAAAAGGAGCCCGAGTTTTTGAATTTGAAAAAATCAGTCAGCTATTACAACAAAAAGCTCACGAAACTGTATTGGAAATCAATTTGAACTCGCTTATTCACAATCTAAATTATTTTCGTTCAAAAATAAAACCAGAAACCAAATTGATGGCAATGGTTAAAGCATTTTCGTATGGAAGTGGAAGTTATGAAATTGCCAGTGTACTCCAATTTCATCATGTTGACTATCTGACAGTAGCATATGCAGATGAAGGAGTTGAGCTGAGAAAAGCAGGAATCAATTTACCAATCATGGTAATGAATCCTGACGAACAAAGTTTTGATTCGATATTAAAAAACAATCTGGAACCTGAAATATATAGTATGCGGATTTTTAAATTGCTTGAAGAAGCAATCAATCAACATATTATAAATGAAAATCAAAAAATTAAAATTCATATCAAATTAGATACTGGCATGCATCGTCTTGGATTTGAAAAAGATGATTTAGCTGAATTGATTCAGAAGATTAAAAAAAATCAAAATATTGTAGTTGAATCATGTTTTTCTCATTTAGCTGGAGCTGATAACAATGCTTATAATGATTTTACTAAAAGACAGATTCATCTTTTTAACGAAATGAGCAATTTTATAAGTGAAAAATTGGATTATCCTATTCTGAAACACATTCTTAACTCTGCCGGCATTTTGCGTTATCCTGAAGCTCAATTTGATATGGTTCGATTAGGTATTGGTTTGTATGGCATAGCATCAGTTGGTCCCGAACAAAAAGATTTGGAAAATGTAGGAACTTTAAGAACAATCATTTCTCAAATAAAGAATATACCTGTAAATGAGTCTGTTGGATATAGTAGAAAGTGGATTGCATTAAAAGATTCAAAAATAGCAATTATTCCAATTGGATATGCAGATGGCTTAAATAGAAAATTAGGCAATGGAGTTGGCAAGGTTTTGATAAACAATCAGTTTGCTCCAATTGTTGGTAATATTTGTATGGATATGTGCATGGTTGATATTACTGATATTGAAACAAAAGAAAATGATGAAGTAATAATATTTAGTGATAAATATACTGTAAATGAAATTGCTAAAGAATTGGATACGATTCCTTACGAAATTCTTACAAGCATTTCACGAAGAGTTAAACGGGTTTATTATCAGGAATAGTTATAAAAAATAATAAAATAAAAATTAAAATTAGGTTACACAATGAAAATCAGCATTCTAATACCAGCATATAATGAAGCAAAAACTATTCATCTGATACTTGATAAAGTTTTAGAAACAAAACTTATTAACGAAATTGAAAAAGAAATAATTATCATTAATGATTATTCAAAAGACAACACCCGAGAAGTTGTTGAAAAGTATATTAATTTGCATAAAAACACAAATCTCATTTTATACAATCAGCTGAAAAACAAAGGAAAAGGAGCGGCAATTCATAAAGGTATTGAATTAGCCACTGGGGATTATATCATTATTCAAGATGCTGATTTAGAATACGATCCAAATGAATATAATTTGCTGCTAAAACCTGTAGTTGATGGATTTGCAGATGTAGTTTTTGGATCCAGATTTATGGGAGGAAATCCTCATAGAATTTTATTTTTCTGGCATACTATCGGGAATAAATTTCTTACCTTTCTTTCCAATATGTTTACTAATCTGAATCTTACAGATATGGAAACCTGTTATAAACTATTCCGTTCAGATTATATAAAACAAATAAAATTTAAAGAAAACCGTTTTGGTTTTGAACCGGAAGTAACTACTAAAATTTCCAGATTTCCAAAAATCAGAATTTATGAAGTAGGTATTTCATATTATGGAAGAACATACGATGAAGGAAAAAAAATTGGTGCAAAGGACGGATTTAGAGCAATTTGGTGCATTCTAAAATACAATATATTTGACAAAACGTATATAAAGAAGAATTGAAATGAGGATACAAAATAGATATAGTTTCTTTTCAATTATTTTAATTTTTATTTCTGTTATTTGGATCAATTTAAATCATAAACTTTGGGAGAATCCCAAAAGTGTTATTAAATGGGATGTGATTAATTATTATCAATATTTACCTGCTTATTTCAATTACAATGATTTAAGTATGGAATTTATAGATAAGGATAAAAGTTTGCTTGAATGGAAATACTGGCCTCATAAATCTCCGATTAATAAATACACGGGTAAAATGAGTATGGGGCTTTCTATTATGTATTTGCCTTTTTATTTGATTGCAGAAATCCAATCAAATATTATGCATAAATCAACGGATGGTTTCACTCCAGTTTATGCCTTTTGGCTGTTATTTAGCTCTTTATTCTATGTAATTATTGGATTTGTATTTATAAGAAAAATACTTTTAAATTTTGTAGAAGATAAAATAGTAGCATTGACAATAATCGCCCTGTTTTTTGGGACAAATCTATTGTATTACACTTCTTTAGAAGCACCAATGTCTCATGCATATTCTTTTTCATTATTTGCTCTTTTTGTTTATTATACAATCAAATGGTATGAAAATAACAGTTATAAATTATCAATAATACTTGGAATTTTGATTGGGCTTATTTCATTAATAAGACCCACTAACATAATCATATGTCTTATATTTATATTTTATAATGCTTATTCATGGACAATATTTTACAACAGAATCCTTTTTTTATTAAAAAACTGGAATAAATTAGTTATTCTTGTGGTTTTCTCTTTATTAGTTTGGATTCCACAAATTGTTTATTGGAAATATACAACAGGAAATTATTTGTATTTTTCTTATCAAAATGAAGGTTTCTTTTTTAATAACCCGCAGATAATTAAAGGATTGTTTGGTTATCGTAAGGGATGGTTCCTATATACACCTCTGATGTTTTTTGCAGTTTTGAATATTATACTGTTATTTAAAAAAAGCAAAGAGTTTTTTCTACCCATATTAATATTCACAATTTTTAATATTTATATTATTTTATCTTGGTGGTGTTGGTGGTATGGTGGCACTTATGGTCAAAGAGTTTTTATTGAATCTTATGCAATTTATGCAATTCCAATAGCAATTGGGATTTTTATGGGTTTGAAAACCAATAAATTTACTAGAATAATTACATACTTTTTGATTGTATTATTAATTACACATCAAATTTTCCAGACAATTCAATTTAATTACAACTCAATTCATTATGATTCAATGACAAAGAAATCATATTGGGATTCTTTTTTAAGAATAAGACCATCTTCAAATTTTGCTTTTTTTTTAGAAGCACCTGATTATGATAATGCGCTTATTGATAATAATATAGATAGTAAACCAATGATTGTTCAAGAAATACCTATTACAGTTAAGTCATATGATAATAGATATTTATCGCTTGATAAAGATAATGGTGTCCTTTTTTTTGATGTTAATTATAAGTCAGATTCTGTAAATAGATTTATTTTGCTTATTTTAAGTAATGGTAAAATTGGATTTAAATCAATGAACAACAAATATTTTACTGCAAATTTGGATAAAAACAATGAAATGATTTGTAAATTTGATAGAATGGCACCGTGGGAAACATTTAGTATTGAGAAAGTTGAAAAACCTTATTTTGCTATTAAGGCAGTTAATAACAAATATCTTTCAATCAATCCAATAAATGGACAGATTTATTCAAATAAAGATATTTTGGATACCAATTCAAAATTTATTTTTAATATAAAATAAATCTATGAGAATTAAAGTTTCTATTATATTGTTTTTTATTACTTTATCAGGTTTTTCTTCGGAAACTGATTTATCAAAAGCTATATCTTTTTATAGTTTTTTTGGGAATTATTTATCTGCAGATAAAGACAATAATAATATTTTAATAGCTGACAAAGTCAAGAGGGGAGAATGGGAAACTTTTTATATTGAAATTATATCAGGTAATAAATGTGCAATTAAAACATTTGATGCCATTTACTTAAGGGTAGATTCCTTAAATAGAAATATACTAATTGCAGATAGTAAAGAAATATTTAAAGAATGTATTTTTGAAATTGATTATCAAAATGATTTTAACAGGATCTCTTTAAAAGCATTTAATAATAAATTTGTCAGAATTTCAGAAGATAGTATTTTAGTTGCAGATGCTGATACTCAACCTTTAATAAATTCTATTTATTCTGATTTTAATAATAAAAATTTCAATGCTTCAAGTTTAAGTGGTTATCAATTATTTTTGTTAATTAATTCATTATTAATTATTTCATTAAGTGTTTTTGCTTTTTATTTTAAAAAAAACATTAATTATAGTTTGATATTACTAATTTTAGGCGGAATTTCACTTAGGTTATTTGCAGTTTACCTCGATCCTTTTTTAAACATTTGGGATGAAAGATTTCATGCTTTGGTTGCAAAAAACATGATTGAAAACCCCTTTAAACCTATGTTGTTTAAAACCCCTGTATTGCCTTATAATATTGAAAATTGGACAAGTAATCATATTTGGCTTCATAAACAACCTCTTTTTTTATGGCAAATATCATTTTTCTTTAAAATGTTTGGTATAAGCGAATTTGTACTGCGAATTCCAAGTTTAATAATGAGTACTATAATTATTCTTTTTATCTTTAGAATTGGCAAAATAGTTGCAAATCAAAATATTGCCTATTTTTCAGCTTTGTTTTTTACATGTTCATATTATACACTTGAATTGGTTTCAGGAAAAATAGCAACTGACCATAACGACCTTAGTTTTGCTTTCTATATAACAGCAAGTTTGTGGGCATATTTTGAGTATTTATATTCAGATAAATTAAAATGGGTGTTTTTAATTGGACTTTTTGCTGGTTTAGCTATTTTAAACAAATGGTTAGTTGGACTTTTGGTATACTCCGCATGGGGGATAAATTTATTATTAATAAAAGAAAATAGATATGCAATAAAGAAATACGTTCATCTAATTATATCTTTATCAGTATGTTTACTTGTGTTTTTACCATGGCAATTATATATTAACAATAGATTCCCTATTGAAAGCACTCATGAACATTTATATAATTTAAAACATATAACAGAACCAATTGAAAAGCATTCAGGTACATATATGTTCCATTTAAACCAAACAATAGTTATTTATGGCTTACATTTTTTAATAGTTTTGTTATCAATATTATTAATAAACCAAGTAATAAGAAAATTAGAATATAAATTAGCTTTCAACACTTGCATTTTAATAGTATATTTCTTTTATACTTTGGTTGCAACTAAAATGTATTCTTTTACATTTTGTATATCATCATTGGTTTTTATTTCCATAAGTGGTATGTTTTATTATTTATTTGAAAATCAGAAAATACTGCCTAGCTATTTGAAAAACAATAAAATATATTTAAATATCATAAAATCTGTTATACTAATTATCTTTTCTTTTTATCTGATAAATTTAAATCAGATTATCAATAATCATAAAGATAATACCGTTTTTAGATCTGATTTTAATTCTCAAAACAAAATACATAATCCTATTTATAAAAATTTTGAAAAAATAGTAAAAGGAAATGATTATGTTATTTTCAATACTCCAATTCTTGAGAACATTAACATTATGTTTTATACACAATTTACAGCTTATGATTTACCATTAACTATAGATATTTATAATGAATTGAAAAGAAAAAAAATAAAAATGGCTACTTTTGACCATGGGAATTTACCTGAATTTATAAAAAATGACAAAGAAATTTTAATAATTAAATAGTTTAATTTTAATGAATTACAAAGCTGTAACATACATATTTATAATAATCATTTTAACTGCTTGCAACCAAGTAACAAATAAAAAGAGGAATTTATCAAAAACTGATTTTATTTATCTTGAAGGAAAATCTTTTATGCATAAAAATGAGAAGTTTTTCCCAATAATGCTAAATTATGCAGTAGGTTTTAGAAATATTGATGATAAATTTTATATTTCACCAATTTTGCAATATGAAAATCCTGAGATTTTTGAATCTAATTCAAAAGATAGCATTCAAAATCAGCTAAGAGCACATTTTCAATTGATTAAAGAAATGGGATTCAATACAGTAAGAATAGCTTTTGATAGAGTTTTTAAAGATGATGAGAAAAATGGATATTTTTTTCCTGCGGATGAAAAAAAACTTTTTCTTTCAAAAGATTATCAAATCATTTTTGATGAGTTAAGCGTTTTATTCAGCATTGCAAAAGAAAATGATCTTAGAATTATGCTTTTAATTAAATCTCCTGTTGAAAATCATCAGCTTGAAAAATTTACTAAATTATTACTTCAGAAATTTAATCAGGAAGCATGTTTATTTGCGTATGATTTTTTTAATGAACCTCTTTATTTTGATTTAAGCCATTTGCCTAATGATAAGCAGTTTCGAAAAAAGGAAGAAGCATACAGTATTGTGAAAAACTGGAAGCAAATGATGACCAAATATGCGCCAAACCAACTGCTAACTATTGGATTAGCCGAACCTTTAGAAGTTTTTGAATGGGATCCTGAAATATTAGACGTTGACTTTGTTGCTTTTCATACTTATCATCCTTTAAGAGTACCTAATGAAATTTATTGGTATAGCAAATATACAAGCAAGCCATGGATGATAGGCGAAACATCATTGCCAGCAGACGGAGATTCAATAACTTTTGATGAACAAAGCCAATTTTATAAAGAAGTTTATAAAAGGGTTGTAAATTGTGGCGGTAGTGGAATAGGTTGGTGGGAGTTTCAAGAACCTAATACGGGTAATTTTGAAGCGAAATATACTGCTGTATTAAATCATAAGGGGATTACAAAAACCAATGATGGAAAGTTTTCAATAATTGGTACTAAGAAACCTGTAGTTGCAGAAATATTAAAATTGCGAAACAATAAAAAAGATGGAGATTGTGATTGTTTGCCAAATTATTATAATATGCTGGGCTATAATAATTTTAAGTTAATAGGAACCGTAATAAATCTAAAAACAAATCAACCGATTGAAGGGGCCGTTATCAGAGGATGGAATAAAGATTGGTCTGTAGGTCAAAATACTTTTACTAATGAAAAGGGTGAATTTACTCTTTATAGTAATGATATATGTGCATATTTTGAAATTTCTGCGCCTAGAATGTCAAATTTGAAATTTAGTTTTAATACAAATTATATAGCAACTTCAAATTATAATTCTATTTCAATTTTACCAAATCAAAAGCTTGAATATCATAATATTTCATATAAACCTTTTCTAAAATTACCTGTCGATTCAATTGGTAATGATAATTATATCTTTAATTTTGAAGAAACAAAATTTAATCAGTCAAAATTTATTGGGCAAATGGGAATCATAAAACTTGAACCTTTAGAGTTTGTTGATAACAAATAAGATAAACTCTATTTGTTTTTTTCAAAAATATCAACTTGAAAATCATCAATGTAAATTTTGTTTTTTCCTCTATACCAAATATAAGTTTTTAGATAATTATTTTTATTTCTTACTTCAGGTGTAAGATAATAGAAACTAATTGTTTGCCATTGTTTTGCAATTAAGTTCATGTTTTCAGAATCGAAGTTTTTGTATTTAAAAGCGTATTCTTTTTGATTAAATTGAATGACTAAACTAAACGGATTTTCAGTAATGGATTGTTCAATGAATAATTTTGCACTAACTTTTATCCATGCATGATCTTTTTTTGTAATTTCTTTAAATGGTATTTCGGTTGTTGGAGAATATATATTTACACTATCTAAAATAATTGACTTTTTTCCTGAAAATGATTTTTCTGACGATGCAATATTATTGTTTTCAAAATCTTTCAATATAGATGATTTCAGAATATAATCCTGCTTATTGTCAAAACTTTCGCTGCCATCAAAAGATCTGTTTATTAATAATAATTTTTTATCTTCCTCATTTACATTTAATTTCCCAAAGGTTTTAATATAATATTGAAAAGTCATTCTATCACCATGAATAATACCATGATGAAACTGTATAGTTTGGAATAGATTAAGTAAAACAAGAGAAAATAACAGTAAAAAAAGCAGGGTTTTTAGTATCTTTTTTTGTTCATAAATCCAGTATATTAAAAATCCTAATAAAATTGCCATTAACGGATACATCTGGATTACTGATCGTTGACTGAAACTTTGTGCATACCACCAACAAGACCAACTGGAAACTATATAAATATTGGTTAAAAAGAATAGTAATAGTGTCCAAAAAATATCTTTTCGATTTTTGTAAATATTTATAAATCCGAATAATGCAATAAACATAATTGGCGTATAAATAAACCAGCCTTTTCTGAAACTGAAAAGTAGTTCAATAACAAATGGATGGAAAAACTCAAAACCTTCACCTGGGTTGCCTCCGTAAGAATTAAATAAAAATTTCCCACTTTGAATTTTCCAATAAATAAATTGTAATGAACCAATTAATAATAAAATAATTGCAAAAATGAGTATTTGATTTGCTTTTTCTTTTAAGATTTTAATTTTTGTAAAAAAACTTTCCTTATTGTAAATTCCCCATAGTAGGGGGATTCCCAGACAGATAATTTCTGAAGGTCTGCTTAATATTGTAATTCCACATGCTGATGCTAATATTATTGCATGTTTTAATTTGTAAGTTTTGTGCCAACTGATACTATACCAGATAATTATTGCATATGTTGTAAATAAATAATTATGCGACATTGCATTTTGTCCATACATTGTAATATGTATAATGTAATTTGTGCCAAAAACTAGCAAAATAAGCGAAATTGCAGCAACTTTTCTGTTGAAAAACGTTAGTAGTATTTTTGATAGGAAGTAAATTCCTATAATAGTATAAATAATGCTACCTATAAATATTGCGTATTGATAAGGTATAGAAAATCCGTCTGTAGGAAAGTTGAAAACATGAGCATAAGCATGACCAAGAAAAAAGAATGGAGAATATAAAACAGCCATTCCTGCTGAGTATTTCATAACATAATTACCATCAGGCATTTGTACTCCCTGATAGAAAGTTGCTGTATTGTGATATTTATCAATTATATTGTTTACAATTGAAATATCTTTTAATCCTAAATCATTGTAAATAAATTGAAGTGGAAGATATAAATAATACCCGAAAACATCCCATGAAAGAATGTTATGAGGTTTAAAAATCCAGTTATTAATGATAATAAAGCAAATAATGCTTATAATAACTATTTGATAATATGAAAGTTTAATGTCTTTCATTAAAAAATATTAATACTGATCACTAAAATCAAATTCAGTTTCTTCATTTCTGATTTCTTGTTTGAATTTTTTGCAATCAATGCGCTCTGACAAATCAACTGCTGGTTTTTCAAAAGCATTTTTTGGAACTTTTAAGGTTTTATCATCCCATACTTTTTTCATATACAAAGCCCAAATTGGGAGAGCCATATTAGCTCCCTGCCCAAGATGTGTGCTTCTGAAATGTATGGAACGTAATTCACCTCCAACCCACACTCCAGTTGTTAAATTGGGAGTTACTCCCATAAACCAACCATCAGAATTATTTTGCGATGTTCCGGTTTTACCTGCTATAGGAGCATCCAAACCAAATTTATACCGCAATCTGACACCTGTACCACTTTCTACAACGCCTTTCATCAATTCTATCATTAGATAGGCTGTTTCTTCGCTCATAGCTTCTTGTTGTTTTGGAATAAAACTCTCAAGCACATTGCCATTTTTATCTTCAATACGGGTTATAAAAATAGGTTCAACAAAAACACCTTTATTTGCATAAGTACTCATTGCTCCAGTCATTTCGTAAACAGATAAATCAGGAGTTCCTAAACAAATTGCAGGAACGGCATCTATTTGGCTGGTTACGCCCATCTTACGAGCCATATTTACAACAGCTTCGGGAGAAAACCTCTTCATTAAATAAGCTGAAACAAAATTTATAGAATTTGCTAAAGCCCATTTTAAAGTAATCATTTCGCCAACACGTTTATCATCAGCATTCTCAGGTGTCCATGAATCACCATTTCCTAAGTCGAAAGAAACCGGTAAATTTGGTACTTCTGTACAAGGCGAAAACTCACCTTCCTGCATTGCTAATGTGTAAACAAAAGGTTTAAAAGTAGAACCAACCTGACGTTTTCCAACTTTAACATTATCAAATTGAAAATGCCTATAATTGATACCTCCAACATAAGCCCTTACATATCCTGTTTGTGGTTCCATCGACATTAAGCCTGTGTGTAAGAACCATTTATAATATTTTAATGAATCAAAAGGAGACATTACGGTATCTTTTTCGCCTTGCCATGTAAAAATACGCATAGCAACAGGAGTATTAAAATCTTTTTGAATTTCTTCTTCAGATGCATTTGCTTCTTTTAAACGCTTAAACCTATCAGACGTTTTCATAGCGTTTTTCATAATTGCATCAATTTCCTCTTTAGTTAGTTGATAATATGGTGCATTTTTCACACCTTTCCAATGTTTATAAAACGCTGGTTGCAAGTCTTTTGCCAAATGTTCTCTAACTGCTTCTTCAGCATATTTCTGCATTTTATAATTTATAGTAGTATAAATTTTTAAACCATCTTTATATAAATTATAATTGGAACCATCGAGTTTTTTATGTTTAGTACACCAATCATTCAAATATAAACGCAAATATTCTCTAAAATAAGTACCCAAACCCTCGCTATGATCCTGCATGGTGTATTTTGTCATGTCTAACGGAATAACTCGAAGTGAATCATATTGCTCTTGTGAGATATATTTGTATTTCTGCATTTGGTTTAATACAACTTCACGACGTTTCATCGCATTTTCTGGGTTCTTTATTGGACTATAATAGGTTGGAGCTTTTAAAATGCCAACCATAAGAGCTGCTTCTTCTATTTTTAGGGAGTCTGGTGTTTTGTTAAAATAAGTTCTAGCAGCAGTTTTTATCCCAAATGAATTACTTCCAAAATCAACAGTATTAAAGTACATAGCAATAATTTCTTCTTTAGAATAGTTTCGTTCTAATTTTGCAGCAGTTATCCATTCTTTAAATTTAGTAAAAACCATAAAAATCCTCCACTGATTTTTATCTCTTGGAAAAAGGTTTTTAGCCAATTGTTGTGTTATTGTACTTCCACCTCCAGAACTTTTTTGACGACCAATAATTGTTTTACCTAAAACCCTGAAAATGCTACGCATATCAACCCCCGAATGAGCTTCAAAACGAGCATCTTCTGTTGCAATTAATGCGTCAATTAAATGCGGTGACAATTCGTTATAATGAATATTGCTTCTGTTTTCGATATAATACTTTCCCAAAACCTGCTGATCTGCAGTAAGAACTTCTGATGCCAGATTGCTCTTGGGATTTTCAAGATCTTCAAACGAAGGCATAAATCCAAGCCAACCTAATGATAGCAAGGTAAATAACAAAAAAACAAAACCAAAACATGATGCAATAAATATCCAGAATCGCTTGATATAGATGCTATTATTAGATGAATTACTTTTTTTTGCTGACATAACAAATGTACTAACGTTTATTATTTTGTTCAATTGTGATACCAATGGTTTTAATACCTGTAATAACTTTATTGCGCATAGCATGTTCAATTTCAAATATGTATTTGCCTTTCATAGGGAAAATTGCAGCTTTCTTAAACATAATTTTGCTATCTTTAATCTTTGAATTTCCTTTTCCTAACCATTTACCCTGATTATCTGCTAATAAGCATTCTAAAGTATCGATTGCAATTTTTCCATCAGGAAAAATAGTTTTTATAAATACAAAAAAATTACTATTTTCATAATCTGTTGTATTTCTTACGTTTATATAAAAATTAAAAGATGAAAGTGTGTCATTAATAACAACTTCTGTCTTTAGTGTTTGTGTAACATCCCATGCGTTGTCATCTACTTCCATAAAATTATCAACTAAAACTGTTTGACCACAATTTGTAATTAAAAATAATACAGAAAAAAACAATAAAACACGTACTGTTCTTTTTAATAAACTTTTCATTTTTTTTATTGTAAAGTTATTAAACCAATGTAAGTTATTGAATTTGTCAATACTAACATCATTTTGTTATAATACTAATTATTAGTTTAAATAATCTCATTTTAAAAAATGAAATTATAACTAATCAAAAAACATATCTATTTCTTTTTGTCAAAACGAGTTAAATCATCTTGAGCCATATTATTATCAAAATCTTGCTTTTTCTCTTTTTTTATTGCGTAATCTTCAATTTTTGAGATTTTTTCACCTTTATTGTTTATTTTGAGGATTTCTTTAACGTTTTCAAGGCTTACTTCATAAAAATTAGAATAATCATTTTCGTAATTATACCAAATTGTTTGCTTAAAGACATCTGTTTTGTTATATACAATATTTCCTTTAGTAGTTCTGATAATTTCATCAGTTGATGGAAAGTCTTTTAAAGCATCAGTATAGCAGTCATATTCAAAATTTAAACAACATTTCAATTTTCCACATTGTCCAGCAAGTTTTTGAGGGTTTAGCGACAATTGTTGAACGCGAGCAGCATTTGTACTTACAGATTTAAAGCTAGTAAGCCATGATGAGCAGCAAAGTTCTCTGCCACAGGTTCCTATTCCTCCAAGTCTACTTGCTTCTTGCCTAACTCCAATTTGCTTCATTTCTATTCTAACCTTAAATTCTTCGGCAAGAACTTTTATCAAATTTCTGAAATCAACTCTGTCTTCAGCTGTATAATAAAAAATTGCTTTTGTATTATCACCTTGATATTCAACATCATTTAATTTCATTTCTAATTTTTGAACTGCAGCAATTATTTTGGCTTTTTCCATTGTTTTATCTTCGTTTTCTACAGCAACTATCCATTTTTCAACATCTGTTACTTTTGCTTTCCGATAAATTTTTTTCAAATTTTCATTTCGAGGATCAATCCCTTTTTTTTGCATTTGCATTTTGGCTACATCGCCCATCAATGAAATAATTCCGATATCATGACCAGGCATACCTTCAACAGCTACAATATCACCTTCTTCGTAATCTGTATCATCAGTAATTTTGTAAAAGTCTTTTCTTCCATTTTTAAAACGTACTTCTATACAATCGAATTTTTTTTTCAATTCAGATTGTTCAATATGATTAAGCCAGTTGTAAGAATCTAACTTTGTGAAATTGTGTGCTTTATGTTTGTTGCATTTTGTTAAATGCTTGGGTGAGCTACAACAACCACGTGAATGAAATGGGTTATATATATAGTCGTTATTTTTTTCTTCCATGTTATATTATTAAAGTACAAAATTAGCAATTTTATTTGTAAAATTGGCTATCTGTTTTTATCATCTTTAATCTATTGTGTATTAAATATTTTTTTGAACTTGAGTTTTTATTATATTATTCTTTTCTATTTAGTAAAGTAAACATTTTCAATGATAAATCCATAAATAAAATGGATGCATTTGCATTCCTTTCAATATGATAAATACTTGCATTTATTTCTTTTTGAATATCTTCAATATTAAGTGGATTGATATATAAATAGAATTTTTGTAGAAAATTTGCTTCATTTGTACTTAATTTTAATAAGGTTGATTGATCGTAATGTATTAAAATACATGCTCTTGAAATTTTAAGTATATAATTCAAGAATGCCTTTTGTTTTTCACGACCTATTTTAGCCAAAACATTTACCAAATCATTTAAACCCTCTACATTATTTTTGATGTTTTCATTCAAATTACCTTTAAAACAACTTCTCATCCATTTAATTAGCATTTCAGTATGAAATTTATCATCAGCATTTTGGTTAACAAGATTAAGTGCTTCTAAATAATTACCATCAGCATGAGAAGCTATTTCAATAGCTCTATCTTCATTAATTTGATACTTGTTAATTAAAGCGTTAATAATTTCATTATCACCTATTTTAAATAGTTTTATTAATTGAGTTCTTGATAGTATTGTAGAAAGTATTTGGTCGTGATTTTCTGAAATAAGAATAAACAAAGTTTTTTCTGGCGGTTCTTCAAGTATCTTCAAAATTTTTGGAGCAGCTGAATGGTATAATTTTTCTACCATCCAAATTATCATTACTTTATACTCTGCTTCATAGGTTTTAAAGCTCAAAATTCGGTTAATTTCATTGCAATCTCTTACATTAATAGATCCTTGTTTATTTTCAACACCTAGTTTTTCAAACCATTGATTTAGTGATACAAAATAATTGTTTTCTATTAAAAATTCACGCCATTCTGCTAAGAAGTTTTCACTTAAATTGTTTTTTGTTACTTTTTTTGTTGTTGTATTTGGAAATACAAAATGAACATCGGGATGTATCAGCTTATTAAATTTCAAACATGATTTACATACACCGCAAGAATCTGCTGCTATTTCATTATCGTTATAATATTGTTTGTTTGTGCAATTTACGAATTGAGCATAAGCAATTGCTATTGCCAATTTGCCAACGCCTTCAGGTCCCAAAATAAGCTGGGCATGACTTACTCTATTGTCTTTAACAGTTTGTATAAGTCTGTTTATTACATCTTTATGACCAATAATATCTTTAAACAACATTGATTAATTTTTAGAAAACAAAAATACTCAAAAAAACAGATTTTCTTATTTTTATTTTTTATATTTTAATAAAAAAGGCTGTCTTTTTTTATAGACAGCCTTTTTTGATTTTTAGAGCAAATATTTATCTTAGGATTTGCAAACTTCCCTTTTGTTCCATTTCACGAAGGATACCTCGTGCCTTGAAAATAAAGTAATATACACCATCAGCTAAGTCTTCGCCACCAAAATCATTTTGATAATTGATTTTTGAATAAACTTTTTTACCCCATCTGTTATAAATTGCAAGTTCGCTATCTGGATAACCACCATCCAACAAGCCTTTTATTTCAAATTTATCATTTTTCCCATCACCATTTGGTGTAATAATATTTGGAAAAACCAAAATGTCATTGATAATTTTGATAGTATGTTTTACAGTATCTAAACAACCTTTATCACTTGTAACTGCTAATTGTATATCGTAATCACCTAAAGCTGAAAAAATATGTATAGGATCTTTATCTGAGGATATACCATCAGTGCCAAATGTCCAATTATAAGTAAATACTGTATTAATTGGTGTTGTTAGATTTGTGAAAGTAATTTGTGGATCCTGAATTACACCAATCATTGGATTCCAACTAAATTCAGCAATTGGTTGCGGATAGCTTTTTATAAACTGTGTTAAAGTAGATGATTTTTTACAACCTTCTGGTGTTGTTGCGTCTAAAGTTACATCAAATATGCCAGCATTATAAATATGTGTTGGGTTCATATTGGTATCTGTAGCTCCATCCCCGAAACTCCATAAATAGGTGTTACCTCCACTTGGTGTTGTCGAATTATCAAAAGAAACATTTAATGGTTCGCAACCTTCTGCAGGATAAGGATTCGTCATAAAACTAATACTTGGAATTGGATTTATTGTTACAACAATAGTGTCAATATCAGTGCAGAATAATGTGCTGGTAGTGCTTGTGTTAGTAACAGTTGCTATGTAATTTAGAGGATTAGGTTGTTCTAAGAAAATTGTATCAGTTGTAAATAATGATTGAGTTGTGAAAATTCCACTAGGTGTTTCCCAAATATAAGTAGCACCATTATTACCCGCATTTAATCCAACTTTATTTCCATAACAAATTGCAGTATCATTTCCTAAATTTACGATTGGCATTTGTACTACCTTTAATGTAGTTAATGTATCCCATGCACAACCAAAATCATCAACAACACTTATATTATAAGTGAAATTACCTCCAGATGTTGGATAAACACTGGCAGTTGTATCATTTAAAGAAGATAAGTATGGTCCAGAAAAGCCTACTGAATCTAATAATACATTATATGTCCAGTTTGTTGGCATTAAGTTTGCTTGAAGTTGTAAGTTCCAGTTAAAAATATAACCATTGTCTGCTCCCCAGTCATCAGTAATCTGAATATTCCAAGTTCCATTTAAAGGACAACCAACTAAACCTGAAAGTGGGTTGGAAGGTAAATAATAGTTTGTATGTGCAATTGTATTGGTTGAATCAATTTTTGGAGGTCCACTGCCTTTTTTACTTGCTAAAGTACCATTATTAGGATAAATTTCTGACCAACAATAGTTCCAGCCTTGTCCTTGAATGTTTGCAGCAGCAGAACAAGTTGGAGTTCCATCGGGTTCATAAAAGTTACCTAATCCATTACTACCTGAATGCTGATTTGGATCTAGTATAACACTTTGTCCATTTGGACAGTAAATTCTAAATCCCAAATCGCCTGAAAAACTATGCTCAATATTTACACAAATTGACAAAATGTCATTAGGGCTTTGTAAAGTCATACCAGGAGGAAAGTTATTAAAAAAAACAGGTGTACTATAAGTTCCAGGAGGGCAATAAGGACCATCTGGAATAAACATCGTACTGTCAAACCCTTGTTTTGAAATTTGTGTAAATGCAATTGGTTCAACTACAACAGTTGATAATAAGTTGTATCCAACATTTATTAATTGGGTTTGATGCGAACACATTTCTGGTAATGGATTGATGTGCATTGTTGGGAAAGAAGATATTCTTACTCTGGCACCAACTGCATTTGTACTTCTACAACCAATACTATCAATAACATTGAGTATAATATCATAGCCCCTTCTTTGAGTGTAAGTATGCGAAATGAACTGACCTGTATCAATAGTACCATCACCAAAGTCCCATATATAGGTACAAGCACTGGTGCTTTGATGATAACTTGTGTCGTTTTGCGGGAAAAAGGCACTTCCTGCAAAATTTAATGCTTCACCCAAGCAAACATCAATATAGTTATTTTCAGGTAATGGATTGGTTAACAATGTATCTATTGTTGCGATTACTTTTTGACATGCAGGAATACAAACAATTGAAGCAAACCAACCACTTTTTTGTACTGATGCATTTGATTTGAATTGAAATGTTAGTTCACCTGTTGGATTTATTATTGTTGATTGTACAATATTCTGTCCACCTATTAATGGATTATTATTATTGTATTTACCTATTAATGGTGATGTTGTAGTATTAGGACCGTCATAAACATAAAGAGTATCAGAAGGATCAATATCAAAAGTATGGAAATTTACTTGAACATGATTGTTGAAAGTTTGATCAGATTTGAATGAAATAGTTAGATTTTGACTAGCTCCATAATTTCCTGCACCATCTCCACTGTCGTAAAAATCGCCGGCACAACCAATTTTGGTTTGTCCGTTATTTGTTAAAATATTATAGTTCTGTGCATTTAACTGTAAGCCCAGCATGAACATTACTATAAGAATAAATATTTTTTTCATTTGAAATTTATTTAAAGAATTAGTTTATTTTTTATTTATTTTCAGCATATTAAAGTCTTCTTTTATATGTCTTTCAGGACGAAGAACTATTGCAATTCCTGCTGATTTCCATACATAAGTATATGGTATATCGCCAAATGAAAAATTATAAAGCAAAACATTAAATGTGCTTTTATCATATTTTACTTCTGTAAATTTTGATTTATCAGTTGTTTTTTGCAAGGTAGCAACATCTATTCCTTCAATTGGTTTTTTAGAGTTTAAGCTAGCAATATAGTAAGAGTTGTCTAAAAAATAATTTAGATAACTGATTTGCTCTGGATTGGTTTTTAGTAAATTGTCAATGTATTGTTTAGAATAACATTGATACAAGCGAGCATCTGGTTTTACATTAACAATCTGAGCTTGAACCGAAAAACAAAATAAAAATGAAATGATTAACAATGCATTTCTCATTAAAAATCCATGATTCTTCATGATGAATTAAAAAGTTAGTTTATAATGAACAAAATTAATACTATTTTTTAAATAATAGTCAAAATGAAGACAATTGATAAAAAACAAAGGTTGTATATTGTATTTAAAAAACATATTTTTTTTATATACTTAATTATATGTTTTTATTAAAACTTTAATAAACACAAAAACAGTCACAAACCTATAATATGTAATAAGTCGGGTCTTCTATAAAAGACAAAAAGCTCAGTTTGCAAGAACAAACCGAGCTTTTTTTAAATATTTATTTAATATTTATAAGAATATTAAAGCCAAAATGGGTATTATTATGCCAGCTAAAACAAACCAAACACCTCTTTTACTTAAGCTGTTTTTACTTTTAGCGATAATAAACAATCCGCTAATAGCAATAATTATCATACTTACACAAAAAAAGTCTGAAAACCACAGCCACCATTTTCCCGGATTGTAATGCAAAAAATTAAATTCATAGAAAATAGCTCTTTTTGTTATTTTTTCTAGATAGCCTTCTTTGCTAGCTAAGTTTATTGTAACAGAACCATTGTCAATAAAGATTTTTAAAGTATTTTCATTTGGGAAGAAATGCTTTTTGTAATGATCTTCTTCATGATAATTTTTTAATAAAGCTAAAATCCAATCTTTGTTTACAGTTGCTTTATTTAGGTCTTCTTTAATAGTAAAATCTTCATAAGTTATATGATAATTGGGATTCCAATCTTTTTTATGATTAAGTGCAATGCCTGAAATACAATAAATGATTGTTATTCCGAAAAAGAAATATCCTAAATCGCGGTGCAGTATTCTATTCCATTTGCGGAATACTCTGGTAGCATTTGATGACATATAATTAATTATGAATTTTTATTGTTTGGTTTTTTCTTTAATTGATTTGCAACTGATTCCCCATATTGAAATATATGCGTTTCCGCTTTCTTCCAATTTTTTGCGGAAATTTTTTACGTTGGCGTATGGATCTTCAACTGCTACTTTGCTTGTATCTTTCTTGTCATTTTGTACAGCAATTGCTTTATTGTCTTCAGTACATACTTTCTGATCTTTATCTGCTAAAGATGCTTTTATTTCTGCTTCCCATTCATTCAGGTAATTAGCATCAATTTTTTCATCTTCAACAACAGTTCCAGTAATTTCAACATCTAAACCTTCATATTTTAAGTCGAAGGCAGAAACTTCACCGCCTGCATTAATTTTTAATGTTTTTTCTGGATCAGCTCCAAATAAGAATAGTTTTTTTCCGCTATGTTTACAAATATGAGAAACTGTTCCTGATATTACAACTTCTTTATTTGCCCAATTTTCAGGATTAGCTAAAAATTCATCTACAGTTATATTTACTTTAGTTGAATCGCTTTCGCCTGTTGATTTTTGTTTACATCCTGTGTTGTTAAACATTACGAAAGCACTGATAAATAATAAGAAAAAGATTTTTTTCATTTTTTTGTTTTATTTATGGTTAATAATTTGCAAAATTAATCAAATCTGAAAATAATTCTCAGAAAATTTATTTTTTTTTAGATTTTAATGTTGATATTAATAATAACTAAAAAAGCTGCCTAATCATAGACAGCTTTTTTTAATAAAACTTTCGTTTGTTATTTAATTATTTTAGCTTCTTCAAGCAAAACTTCATAAAAGTAAGAATAACCTAAGTCTTTATTAAGTGCAATTTTGCCTTCAACTACAATAATATCACCAACTTTAACGGTTTCTTTTGTAGTTATGGTTAAATCAAATTTTCCATTTGATTCGGTTCCATCTTGCATATGAATCCAGTTTTTCTCCATAATTTCAGGACTAAATTTGGTAACTTGTCCTTTAATTTTAACTGTTTTGCCTTCATATTTTGTTTTGTTTGCATAGAGTTCGGCAATACTAATTCCTCCAGCAACTTTATCAATTTTTACATCAGCTTTTTCAATTTTGGGTTTTCCCACCATTGCGCTATCCGTAGATTCCATTTGTTGATGTGAAGGAACTGCTGCTATTTCACGTTTTACAAAATCATCTGTTTTGCTAATGTCATCAATAAACAATACTTCGGCGAAGGTGCGTCCTAATTCTTTACTTTGAAATTGTTTCATTGCAAATCCACCCTTATAGTAAAGTGTGTCTGAAATTTTTACATCCATGCTTGTTATAGCACACCATAAAGTATCAATGTCTTTATTTATTGGATTACCAATTTCTTGAAATCGAATATAAGTATATTGACTTGTTTGTACAACTTCTTTTACCAAAATGGTATGAATGCCAAGTTTTAAAAGTTCTTCTTGCTTTTTGTTGTCGTTTGATTTGCAAGAAATTAAAAATACAATTCCGATTATTAAAAGTATTAAACTGTTCTTTGTTGTTTTCATTTTATTGAATTTTATGAATATTTGATGCAAAAATAAAAATATAAATTTGATTTACTATCATAAGTTTTTTGAAATATATCATCTAATTTATTGATATTATTGATAATTTAGATATTTGTCAAAATTGATATGATATTTATCAAACAATTTTATAGTCATTTTGGTTTTGAATGGAAAAAATATTTTATATTAAATTGCTATACAATGTTCTATGTTATTCAAATAATTTTGTTTATAAAAGTTATTAATTTTTATTAGAAATGGTATTTTATTTCATTAACAAGTAATTAACCAAAATTTCTGTAGTATTTTGTAATATTGCCAAAGGTTATATAAACCATATTATAAACAGAATAATTTAAAAATGAAGAGATTTTGGAATTTTATATTTTCATCTAAAGCTACAGTTATATTTATGTTTGTCATCGGTTTTGCGATGGCTATAGCTACATTTATTGAAGATAAGTATGATACATTAACTGCTAATTCGTATGTTTACAAGACTTTATGGTTTGAGTTTTTGTTTGTTATTCTTGCACTTAATTTAATTGGGCATATTAAAGTTTATAAATTATTATCAAGAAAAAAAATAGCAGGCTTTATATTTCATATATCATTTATTGTAATGATTATTGGAGCAGCTATTACTCGATATATAAGTTATGAAGGTAGCATGCATATTAGAGAAGGCAGTGAATCTAATATCATTTATACCAACGAAGTAATACTTGCCGTTAAGCACAATGATAAGCATTTTGAATTTCCTGTTACGACAGATGAAATTAAGCTTAAAACACTCAATTTGAGTATTCCTACAGCTAATGGAAGCAATATTGATTTAAGAATTAAAGAAATTATTCCAAATGCAGTAGAATCTTATATCGAAAATACGGCAAATGGTAATGATATTCTTCATTTGTCGGCTTTAAGCATGTCTGGTTTGCATAATATTTATATAAAAAATGGCGAAACTAAAGACGTTTCGGGTGTTTTAATTGCATTTAATAATGAAGATAATAAAGCAGTGAATATTGTAGAGGAAAATGGTGTTTTGAAAATAAAGTCACCTTATCCTTTTGAGTATTCAACCATGGCAGAAAATACTGTAGATAGCATTGCTGCTGATTCAATAGGTGTATTTAAGGAAAATTTCGTTTATCATATAAACAATTCTTCTTTTGTGTTTTCTAAATTGATGAAAAAAGCTGAGAAAAAATTAATTAGCTCTGAAAAAGAAGGTAGTGGAAGTGATGCCATTGTTTTAGAAGCAAAATATAACGATAAATCATATGAAATTATAGCTTCAAATACAACAGGTTATGCTTCCGATTTTGATGTTACTAATATTGAAGGCGAGAAATTAGAAATTGCATTAGGTTTCAAAACCATTGTTTTACCATTTTCTATTTATCTGAATGATTTCATTTTTGAAAAATATCCTGGTTCAGAAAGTCCTTCGTCATATAAAAGTGATGTAACTTTAATTGATAATCGAAAAAACTTAAGAGAAAATCATAGTATTTATATGAATAATGTATTGGATTATAATCAATATCGTTTCTTTCAATCTTCGTATGATACTGATGAGAAAGGCACTATCCTTTCTGTAAATCATGACTTCTGGGGAACTTTGGTTTCTTATATTGGGTATGCATTAATGATAATTGGATTTATAGTTACCTTGTTTAATAAGAATTCCAGATTTTTATTTTTAAGAGGGGCTATAAAAGAAGTTAGAAATAACAGAAAATCAATAATTACAGTTTTTATTTTCTTGTTTGGATTTAGCAGTTTTTCTTTTGCTCAAAATAATAAAGCAGCTGATAAAAAACATGTTGAAAAATTTGGTAATCTCTTAATACAAACTTATGATGGACGTTTTGCACCTGTTCATACTTTGGCATTGGATGTAATGCATAAGGTAGCCAAAAAAGAAAGTTTTGTGGTTGAAGGCAAAGGTAAAATGAATACGATGCAAGCATTTATGGATATGATGCTTGACCCAGAACTTTGGCAAAAGCAAAAAATTATTTATGTTCCACAGAAAGCTATTAGAGATATTATTGGGATTTCTACTGAATATGCTTGTTTTCAAGATTTTTTTGATGAGCGACAAGCATATAAATTAGATACTTATATAAATGAATCATTTCGTAAGAAACAAAATGAAAAGAACAAAACTGATCGTGAAATTCTGAAGGTTGACGAAAGACTTAATTTGTTTTATATGACAATTAACGGAAGTATATTAAAAATATTTCCGGAACAGGATTCTAAAAATCACAAATGGATTAGCTGGGATGATAAATCTGCATCTATTCCATTAACTGGAAGTATAAATGTTATAAATGAAGAATTAAAACTCAAAACCTTCAATTATGCAAGTTTATTACAAGCATATATGTTTGAAGTAAGTAACTCAACACAAAGCGGCGATTATACAAAAGCAGATAAAATATTAGGTTATATTGCTGATATTCAAAAACAATATACAGATCCAAGTATTTTGCCATCGGATACTAAAATTGCTGCCGAAGTTTTTTATAATAATGCAAATATTTTTGTTTTTTTGAAAAATATTTACATGATTTTGAGTGTGTTGCTTTTGATTTTTGCTTTTGTTGAAAATGTAAAGTCAAGCAAAAGTAAGATTATTTCTTATATATTAACAGGATTGACAATTATTTTAAGTTTAGCTTTTTTGTATCATTCATTTGGAATGGCTTTAAGATGGTATATTACCGGACATGCACCTTGGGCAAATGGATATGAAGCTTTAATATTAGTTGGTTGGGGTGCATTAATTGCAGGTTTTAGTTTTGCTAAACATTCAAAAATTACGTTAGCCGCTACTACTTTGCTTGCATTTTTTGTATTGATGACAGCTAGCCATAGTAGTTACGATCCGCAATTAACAAATTTACAACCAGTTTTAAAATCGTATTGGCTCATAATACATGTTGCAACATTAACTGTAAGTTATGGATTTTTTGGCTTGGGATTTATTTTGGGTATAATGAATCTGTTAATATATCTTGTTAAAAATAAAAACAATGATAAACGCCTGGATTTATTGATTTCGGAAAATACATTTATTATAGAAATGAATCTAATTGTGGGTTTGATGCTTGCAACAATTGGTACTTTCTTAGGTGCAGTATGGGCAAATGAATCTTGGGGAAGATATTGGGGATGGGATGCAAAAGAAACTTGGGCATTAATTATTGTAATTACTTATACAATAGTTACTCACATGAGATTTATACCCAAACTCAATAATAAATTTACTTTTAACGTAGCAAGTATATTAAGCTTTGCAAGTGTTATTATGACATTTGTTGGTGTAAATTACTATTTATCAAAAGGAATGCATAGCTATGGTGCTGGTGATACACCCATTTTTCCATTGTGGGCTTGGGGCACGATTTTTGCTATAATAATATTAATAGTCTCAGCTTCGATTAAAGAGAATAAAAAATTAAAAAATTAAATAAATTTAATATTAATCTAAAAAAA
>CAZWRD010000005.1:0-52254 GCA_964636105.1 uncultured Bacteroides sp. | reverse complement strand
ACCTTCGTTATTAATGGTGCAGAAAGAGTTGTTGTTTCTCAATTACATCGTTCTCCTGGTGTATTTTTCGGTACCAGTGTTCATGCCAACGGTACTCAGTTATATTCTGCCCGCATTATACCTTTTAAAGGTTCGTGGATGGAATTTACAACCGACATTAATAATGTCATGTATGCATATATTGATAGAAAGAAAAAACTTCCTATCACTACATTGCTAAGAGCTATAGGCTTTGAAACTGATAAAGATATTCTCGAAATTTTTAACCTTGCTCAGGAAGTAAAGGTTACAAAAGTAGGACTTAAAAAACTAATTGGCAGCAAATTAGCTGCTCGTGTAGTTAGAGCATGGATTGAAGATTTTGTTGATGAAGACACTGGTGAAGTTGTATCTATTGAGAGAACTGAGGTCATTATCGATAGAGAAACTGTTTTGGAAGACAAACATATAGATATGATTGTTGATGCTGGTATTAAAACAATTCTTCTTCACAGAGAAGATATTAATACCAATGATTTTGCAATTATCTTCAATACTTTACAAAAAGATACTGCAAATAATGCAAAAGAAGCGGTTGAATATATTTATCGTCAACTTCGTAATGCTGAACCACCTGATGAGGAAACAGCAAGAGGTATTATTGAGAAATTATTCTTTTCAGATAAACGTTATGATTTAGGTGATGTTGGTCGTTACAGAATCAATAAAAAATTGAATCTGAATGTATCAATGGATACTAAAGTTCTTACAAAAGAAGATATAATTGATATTATCAAATATTTGATTGAATTGATTAATTCAAAAACTGAAGTTGATGATATTGACCACTTAAGTAATCGTAGGGTTCGTACTGTTGGTGAACAACTTTACGCACAGTTTGGTGTTGGTTTGGCTCGTATGGCTAGAACCATTCGCGAAAGAATGAATGTTCGTGATAATGAAGTATTTACGCCAACCGATTTGATTAATGCTAAAACATTATCTTCAGTAATTAACTCATTTTTTGGGACCAACCAACTATCTCAGTTTATGGATCAAACCAATCCATTAGCAGAAATTACTCATAAAAGAAGAATTTCAGCTTTAGGACCTGGTGGTTTATCAAGAGAAAGAGCAGGTTTTGAGGTACGTGACGTACACTTTACGCATTACGGAAGACTATGTACTATAGAAACTCCAGAAGGTCCAAATATCGGACTTATTTCTTCACTTTGCGTATATGCTAAAATTAATAAATTAGGTTTTATTGAAACTCCTTACCGTCGTGTTGTAGATGGTAAAGTTGCTGTAGAACAAGATTATATTTATTTAAGTGCAGAAGAAGAAGAAAGCAGTATAATAGCTCAGGCTAATACTGACTATAAAGAAGATGGGACTTTTATTCCAGAAAAAATTAAAGCAAGATATTTAGCCGATTTCCCAATTGTTGAAAAGGAAAAGGTTGATTTAATTGATATTGCTCCTAATCAAATTGCTTCTATCGCAGCCTCTTTAATTCCTTTCTTGGAACATGATGATGCAAACCGTGCATTGATGGGTTCAAACATGATGCGTCAGGCAGTTCCTTTATTAAATCCTGAAATTCCTTTAGTGGGAACAGGTATTGAAGGTTCTGTTGCTCGCGATTCAAGAGTATTGATTAACGCAGAAGTTGATGGTGTTGTTGAATATGTTGATGCAGACGAAATTGTTATCAGATATGCTCGCGATGAAAAAGAACGTTTAGTTAGTTTTGATGATGAGTTAAAACGATATAAATTAATAAAATACCAACGAACAAACCAAAATACCTCTATTAATTTAAGACCGATTGTTCGCAAAGGTGAAAAAATTAAAAAAGGACAGGTTTTATGCGAAGGTTATGCAACCAAAAATGGTGAATTGGCTTTGGGTAGAAATCTGATGGTTGCTTTCATGCCATGGAAAGGTTACAATTTCGAAGATGCAATTGTTATTTCTGAAAAAGTAGTTAAAGAAGATATTTTCACATCTGTTCATATCGAAGAATTTACACTTGAAGTACGTGAAACAAAACGCGGACTTGAAGAATTAACCAATGATATTCCTAATGTAAGTTCGGATGCTACCAAAGATTTAGATGAAAATGGTATTATTCGTATAGGTGCAGAAGTAAACGAAGGCGATATCCTTATTGGTAAAATTACACCAAAAGGAGAATCTGATCCTACACCTGAAGAAAAACTGTTGAGAGCAATCTTTGGAGATAAAGCTGGTGATGTGAAAGATGCTTCACTTAAAGCACCACCTTCAATGAAAGGTGTTGTTGTTGATAAAAAACTATTCTCAAAGGTAGTTAAAGAACGCAAAACCAAAGGTAAGGAAAAAGATGTGATTAAGGTTCTTGAAAAAGATTATCTTAAAAACACTAATGACCTTAAAAATAAATTGGTTGATAAACTTCTCATTTTATTGAGTGGAAAAATTTCTCAGGGTGTATACAATATCTTTAAAGAAGAAATTGTACCAAAGAAAATAAAATTTACTCAAAAAATGCTTATTGCTATAGATTATCAAAATATCAATCCAAATAAATGGACTTCTGATAAAGATACCAATAACTTAATTAAAGAGTTATTGAATAATTATAGTATTAAGTACAGAGAATATACAGGTAGATATTCACGTGATAAGTTTATTGCTACTGTTGGTGATGATTTGCCAGCAGGTATTATTCAAATGGCTAAAGTTTATATTGCCAAAAAACGTAAGTTAAAAGTTGGTGATAAAATGGCTGGTCGTCATGGTAATAAAGGTATTGTTGCAAAAATTGTTCGTGAAGAAGATATGCCATTTTTGGAAGATGGAACACCTGTTGATATTGTTTTAAATCCACTTGGTGTACCTTCACGTATGAACCTTGGACAGATTTACGAAACTGTTTTGGGATGGGCAGGAGCAAAACTTGGAATACAATTCGCAACACCAATTTTTGATGGTGCAACTATTGATGAAATCAACGAATATATGCGTCAGGCTGGTTTACCCGAAAATGGTAAGGTTTACTTGTATGATGGCGGAACTGGTGAAAGATTTGATCAGACTGCAACTGTTGGATATATCTATATGTTGAAACTTCACCATATGATTGATGATAAAATGCACGCACGTTCAATCGGGCCATATTCTCTTATTACTCAGCAACCTTTGGGTGGAAAAGCTCAATTCGGGGGACAACGTTTTGGGGAAATGGAAGTTTGGGCAATTGAAGCATTTGGTGCCGCAAATATATTACAGGAAATTTTAACGGTAAAATCTGATGATGTTATTGGTAGAGCTAAAGCTTACGAATGCATTGTTAAAGGCGAAAACATGCCAAAACCGGGAATTCCTGAATCTTTTAATGTTTTAGTTCATGAATTAAGAGGCTTAGGTTTAAACATCTCTTTTGATTAGTTTTAAATCTCATTCTTATTCAATTATTAATTAATTTTTTTAACATTAAAAAAAATGGCTTTCAGAAAAGACAATACCGTAAAAAACGAATTTTCAAATATAACTGTTAGTTTGGCTTCGCCTGAATCTATATTAGAGCGTTCAAGAGGCGAAGTTTTAAAACCAGAAACAATTAATTACAGAACCTATAAGCCTGAAAGAGATGGTTTATTCTGTGAAAGAATTTTTGGTCCTGTAAAAGATTGGGAATGTCATTGCGGTAAATATAAAAGAATCAGGTACAAAGGTATCGTTTGCGACCGTTGTGGTGTTGAAGTAACCGAGAAAAAAGTACGTAGAGAACGTATGGGACATATTCAATTAGTTGTTCCTGTTGCTCATATCTGGTTTTTCAGATCATTACCTAACAAGATTGGTTCTCTATTAGGTTTACAAACTAAAAAACTGGATATGATTATTTACTATGAAAAATATGTAGTAATTAGTCCTGGTATCAAAAAAAATGATGGTGTAAATTATCTTGACTTCTTATCTGAAGATGAATATTTTGAAATATTAGATAGCCTTCCTTCAGATAATCAAATGTTGGATGATAATGATCCTAACAAATTTATAGCAAAAATGGGTGCTGATGCACTGTATGATTTGTTATCACGTTTGGATTTAGATCAAATGTCGTTTGATTTAAGACATAGAGCTAGTAATGAAACATCGCAGCAAAGAAAAGCAGACTTATTAAAACGTTTGAAAGTTTTTGAAGCTTTCCGTGATGCTCAAACCAGAATAGAGAATCGTCCTGAATGGATGATTGTTAAAGTTGTTCCAGTAATTCCACCAGAATTGCGTCCATTGGTTCCTCTTGATGGTGGTCGATTTGCAACTTCCGATTTAAATGATCTTTATCGTAGGGTAATTATCAGAAATAATCGTTTGAAAAGATTAATCGAAATTAAAGCTCCTGATGTTATTATGCGTAACGAAAAACGTATGTTGCAGGAAGCTGTTGATTCATTATTTGATAACTCTAGAAAAGCTAGTTCTGTGAAAACAGAATCAAATCGTGCGCTTAAATCATTAAGTGATAGTTTAAAAGGTAAACAAGGTCGTTTCCGTCAGAACCTTTTAGGTAAACGTGTTGACTACTCTGGTCGTTCGGTTATCGTTGTGGGTCCTGAATTGAAATTAAACGAATGCGGTATTCCTAAAGATATGGCTTCTGAATTATTTAAGCCTTTCATTATCCGCAAAATGCTCGAAAGAGGAATCGTTAAAACTGTAAAATCTGCCAAGAAAATTGTCGACAGAAAAGATCCTGTTGTTTGGGATATTTTGGAAAGTATATTAAAAGGTCATCCTGTAATGCTTAACCGTGCTCCAACATTGCACCGTTTGGGTATTCAGGCTTTTCAGCCACGTTTGGTTGAAGGTAAAGCTATTCGTTTACATCCTTTGGTTTGTACTGCGTTTAATGCCGACTTTGACGGTGACCAAATGGCTGTTCACGTTCCTCTTGGAAATGCTGCTATTTTGGAAGCCCAACTTTTAATGCTTGCTTCTCACAACATTCTAAATCCTGCTAATGGTGCTCCTATTACCGTTCCTTCACAGGACATGGTTCTTGGGTTGTATTATATAACCAAAGGCAGACTAGATGATCCGGAACATCCTGTAAAAGGTCAGGGAAAAATCTTTTATTCAGCTGAAGAAATTATAATTGCTTATAACGAAAAACGCGTTGATTTGCATGCTTGGATTAAAGTTCCAGTTGAAAAAGAAGTTGATGGTGTTGTTACTAAAGAACTTTTGGAAACTACAGTTGGTCGTGTATTGTTCAATCAGGTGGTTCCTAAAGAATATGGCTATATCAATGAATTATTGACAAAAAAATCTTTACGCGATATTATCAGTGGTGTTTTGAAAAAAACTGGAACTGCTAAAACTGCCAAATTCCTTGATGATATTAAGGATTTAGGATTTACAATGGCGTTTAAAGGTGGTTTATCATTCAATCTTGGTGATGTTATTATTCCTTCTATTAAAGAAGAATTAATTGCAAATGCCAATGCAGAAGTTGATGAAGTTATGAATAACTATAGTATGGGTTTCATTACCAATAATGAAAGATACAATCAGATTATTGATATTTGGACGCATACCAATTCGCATCTAACACAAACACTAATGAAACAATTAGCAAAAGATAAACAAGGTTTCAACCCTGTTTATATGATGCTTGATTCAGGTGCTCGTGGATCTAAAGAACAGATTCGTCAGTTGTCAGGGATGAGAGGTTTGATGGCTAAACCACAAAAATCAGGTGCTACAGGTGGTGAAATTATCGAAAACCCAATTCTTTCTAACTTTAAAGAAGGTTTATCGGTTCTTGAGTATTTTATTTCTACTCACGGTGCTCGTAAAGGTTTGGCCGATACAGCTTTGAAAACTGCTGATGCTGGTTATCTAACACGTCGTTTGGTTGATGTTTCTCAAGATGTAATTATTGCTGATGAAGATTGCGGAACTTTAAGAGGTTTAACTACCACTGCTTTAAAGAAAAATGAAGAAACTGTTGAATCTTTATATGACAGAATTTTAGGTAGAGTTTCTTTACACGATATATATCATCCTCAAACTGGCGAATTAATTATTCGTTCTGGTGAAGAGTTAACCGAAAAGATTAGTCTGATTATTGAAGAATCTCCAATTGAAGAAGTTGAAATTCGTTCGGTATTAACATGCGAATCTAAAAAAGGTGTTTGTGCTAAATGTTACGGACGTAACCTTGCTACTGGAAGAATGGTTCAGAAAGGTGAAGCTGTGGGTGTAATTGCTGCACAGTCAATCGGTGAGCCTGGTACTCAGTTAACTTTAAGAACCTTCCACGTTGGGGGTACTGCTTCTAATATTGCTATTTCATCCAGAATTGAGGCTAAATACGAAGGTATTCTCGAAATTGATGAATTACGTTGTGTTGAATTTAAACCTAATGATGGAAAAGCATACGAAGTTGTTATCGGTCGTTCTGCTGAAATGAGAATTATTGATAAGAAAACACGTATTGTGCTTACTTCAAGCTTTATACCTTACGGCTCAAACTTATATATTAAGAATGGTAGTGAGGTTAAAAAAGGTGATACAATTGCTGATTGGGATCCATATAATGCAGTTATTTTATCAGAAGTTAGTGGTAAAGTAAGCTTCGATAATATTATCGAAGGAGTTACTTATCGTATAGAATCAGATGATCAAACTGGTTATCAGGATAAAGTTGTTATTGAAACACGTCAAAAATCTAAAAACCCATCTATTAGTGTTGTTTCAACTTCTGGTGAAGTAATGAAAATTTATGATATTCCAGTTGGAGCACACATCAGTTGTGATGAAGGTAAGAAAATTGTAGCCGGTGAAACAATTGCTAAAATTCCTAGATCTTTCGGAAAATCAGGCGATATCACTGGAGGTTTGCCTCGTGTAACTGAGTTATTCGAAGCAAGAAATCCTTCTGATCCTGCTGTAGTTTCTGAAATTGACGGTGTTGTTTCTTTCAGTAAGAAACTAAAACGTGGTAACAGAGAGGTTATCATTACTTCTAAAACAGGTGAAGAAAAAACTTATCTGATTCCTACATCTAAACAGATTTTGGCTCAGGAAAATGACTACGTAAAAGCGGGTACTCCTCTTTCTGAAGGTGCTATGACTCCTTCTGACATCCTTGCTATTAAAGGACCTATGAAAGTTCAGGAATATATCGTTAATGAAATTCAGGAAGTTTACCGTTTACAAGGGGTAAAAATCAATGATAAACATTACGAGGTTATTGTACGTCAAATGATGCGTAAGGTTGAAGTTGACGATCCGGGCGATACTAAGTTTTTGGAAGGCGAAGTAGTGAATAAAATTGATTTCCAGGAAGAAAATGACGAAGTTTTTGGTAAACGAGTTGTTGTTAATTCTGGTGATTCTGAAATTTACAAAGCCGGTCAGATAGTTAGTGCTCGTAAATTGAGAGATGAAAATTCTACTTTAAAACGTAAAGACAGAGCTCTTATCGAATCAAGAGATGCACAGCCAGCTACTGCTCGTCAGGTATTGCAGGGTATTACTAAAGCATCTCTTCAAACCAAGAGTTTCTTATCTGCTGCATCATTCCAGGAAACTACCAAAGTTCTTACCGAAGCTACTATCAGTGCAAAAGTTGATAGCTTGTTAGGCTTGAAAGAAAATGTTTTGGTTGGACATTTGATTCCTGCTGGTACTGGTTTGCGCGAATATGAAAGCCTTATTGTTGCCAATAAAGATGCAATGGAAGAATTAACATCACGTAAATAATAATATGATATGAACGAACAGGAAAATCAAATAAATATTGAGCTAAGTGCCGAAGTTGCCGAAGGAATTTATTCTAATTTGGCAGTTATCACTCACTCACAGTCTGAATTCATTGTTGATTTTATCAAAATGATGCCAGGCGTGCCAAAAGCTAATGTGAAATCGAGAATTATTCTTACTCCACAACATGCAAAACGATTGTTGAGAGCTTTGCAAGAGAATATTTCGAAATTTGAATCGATTAATGGGAAAATAAAAGAACCCGATCAGATAGATTCATTACCTTTTAGTTTAGGGGGACCTACAGCTCAAGCATAATAAAAAATGAAAGCAGTACTTCGGTACTGCTTTTTTTATTTCAAAAATTTCAGAATCCTCTTTACTAATTGTTAATATGATATATATTTTAAAAAGATATTATATATGGTAATGGTCCTTTAATCATTAATAGCTTAATTATTGTAATGTTTTCTGAATTATTCTTATTCTAAGAATCACAACAATTGCTAACAATAAATATAAAATCATATATTTGCAAACAATAATACTTAAAAATCGTTTTCATTTATTATTTCTATTGTATAAAAACAGCAAAAAATAACCAACAATACAAGCATGCAGTCAAAAACAAAATGGATACCCTTATTTGCCAGCAATTTTCTGGGTGTTTTCAACAATAATTTTTTCAAAACATTAATATGTCTGCTGGCTATCAACTGGGTAGCCAAAGGCAACGAGTCTATGATTGTATCTATGGCTTCGGGATTATATGTTTTGTCATACATATTTTTTTCTCCTTTGGCAGGGCGCTTATCCAAAACCATGTATAAAAAGAAAATAATGATAGCAGCCCGCATTGCCGAACTTATATTGGTTATTGCCGGAAGCATAGGCTTTTATATCGAAAACGTATATATAGTTATGGCAGGCATCTTTTTGTTAGGTTTGGTAAGTACTTTGTTTTCGCCTTCAAAATATGGTTTAATACGCGACATTGGTGGTAACGAAGGATTGTCGTTTGGTACCGGAACCCTCGAAATGTTCACCTTTTTCGGAGCCATTTTAGGCCCATTGTTGGCAACCATCGTTTCCGACCACTACAATTTTTATCTGATGACCGGATTATTTGTCGTTATTTCATTAATAAGTCTGTTTGCCATATCACGTTTAAAAGTATCGGAAAGCCAACCCATGAAAAAGAGCGACGATACCATTATACCCTTTGTATTTGAATACAAAGCCTTTAAATTTGCTTCACAAATTAAAGGATTAAACCTTATTATATTGGGCTTATCATCATTCTGGATGGTAGGCAGCTTTTTGCAGATGTTATTATTGGTTCATTGTCCGAAAACACTGGGAATGACCAACACCCAAACAGGCTATGTACTAACGGCATCGGCATTAGGCATCGGATTGGGCAGCTTTTTAGCCGGTATTATCTCAAAAGGAAAAATAGAACTGGGTTTAACTCCCATAGGAGGATTAGGCATGACTATTTCACTCTTAATTCTGTTTTTTCTGCAACCCACAGGCATTTTATTTGGTTTCATGATATTTCTAACCGCTTTGTTTTGCGGAATTTATATGGTTCCACTAAGTGCATCGGTGCAAAACAGCGTAGAAGGACGCAAGCAGGGCGATATGATAGCCTATTCAAACTTCATGATATTTTTATTAATCTTTATTTCGGCCGCACTATTTGCAGTAATCACCGATAATTTCGGTACAAATTCAGTATTTATATTTCTGGTAATTTTAATATCGGTAATGAGTTTGATGATGATAAAATATGTACCCCAAATGTTTAGCAGGTTTAAAACATTGATAAAGATATCCAAATAATTAGCAACGTCATATATGGCGTTTAAAACTTAAAACACATTCAACAAAAAAATGAAAATAATACTCGCTATCTACCGTTTTCTTCTTTCTTTACGATATAATGTGGAGGTTAAAGGAATTGAAATTCTCAAAAACCCAAATCCGAAATTTATATTACCCAACCATCAGGCTTTGGTAGATCCGCAAATACTTTTCCCGCAGATACTAAAGCATATAAAAGCTGTACCTGTTGCTTCTGAAATATACTACAACAAACCGGTGCTAAAACAACTATTTGATGCTTTCGGAACGGTTATCGTAAGCGATATCACCAGCAATAACCGCGATGCTGATGCATTGAAAAACATTTACATCAATGTTGTTGACGCATTAAAAAATGGCAAAAGCGTGGTGCTTTATCCATCAGGACAAATAGCCGGACAAGGTTACGAAAAGATTTTCAACAAACAAAGTGCATGGGCAATAGTTGATAATATCCCCGAAAACACCCAGGTAATCGGAGTCAGAATCAGCGGATTGTGGGGAAGTATGTGGTCGAGAGCATGGATTGGTAAATCACCCGATTTTATCAAAACCTATCTAAAAGCCATCTTTATGGTTTTGGCTAATTTAATTTTCTTTTTGCCACGAAGAAATGTAAAAATCGAATTTATTGATATCACAGAAGAAGCAAAAACAAAATCGAAAGAAAGCAAAAATGCTTTCAATCTTTTTCTTGAAGAAATATATAATATCAATGGCGAAGAAAAACTACTCTTTTTGAAACATTACTTTTATGCACAGGAGCTAAAACGAGATTTGCCGGTCAGAATAGAAGGCTCTGTTGCAGATATGAAAACACATTCCGAAGTCAAGACTGATGATATCCCTGATGAAATATTCCAAAAAGTTGCAGAAATTATTGCCAAAAACACAGGAAATCAAAAATCAGAAATTAAAATAAATTCCAATCTGATATTAGAATTAAGTGTTGATTCATTGATGTTGGTTTCAATTATTAGCGATGTAGAACAAAGCTTCGAAGTAGTATCGCAGATTGAAATTGAATTTGTTACATTGGTTGCCGATATCTGTCGGATAGCTATGAACCAGCAAATAAGCAAAGATATTTTAAAACCAGCATTTCTGAAAAACAAAATTGCAGCCCATAAAACAGTTGAAGTTGACAAAACAAAAAATATCGTTGAATCTTTTCTGAGTGTTTTTAGCCAGGATCAGAAAGAGCACTTTGCTTATGATAAAATTATGGGAAGTGTTTCACGCAAAGATTTTATGCTGAAAGCCTATGTAGTTTCAAAAATTATCAGAAAAGAAGTAGATGGCAAATATGTTGGAATTATGCTTCCGGCATTGCAGAGTACCACTTTATTGGTTATTTCCACTTATTTGGCGGGCAAAGTTCCGGTAATGCTTAACTGGACAGTTGGCAAAAAAGTTCTGGATCATTGTGTGGCTGATGCCGATTTAAAAGTAATACTTACCGCCAAAACATTTCACGACAAAGTTCAGGATTTGCTTTCAGATAATGTAAAACAAAAATGTATCTTCTTCGAGCAAAAAGTAAAAGAAATTAGTTTGACAACAAAACTATCGGGCTTATTCAGCTTTATTTTTAAAGCAAAACCCCGAATTGAGCCCGACGATACAGCTGTTATCCTATTTACATCGGGCAGCGAGTCATTGCCAAAAGCTGTTCCGCTAACACATCAAAACATTGTAACTAATCTTTGGGGTGTTTTCGAAATCATTAAAATCAGCAACGAAAACATATTACTTTCATTTCTTCCTCCATTCCATAGTTTTGGGTTTACCGTACTTACCATACTTCCGCTAATATCGGGTTTAAAAGTAGCTTATACCCCCGACCCTACCGATAGCCGCGAAGTTTTAAAAATATTAAAACATACAGGTGCAAATACACTGCTTGCCACACCAACTTTCTTAAAGATGCTGTTGTCAGTATCAACTCAGGAAGATTTAAAAGAAGTAATACTTGCAATTACCGGTGCCGAAAGTCTGCATCCGGCTATCATAAAATCTTTTTATGATAAAGCAGATAAAAATGCCCGGATATTAGAAGGATATGGAATTACCGAATGTTCGCCGGTACTAAGTATTAATCCGATGGAAATACAAAAAGAAAAAAGTGTAGGAAAGTTTATCAAAGGTGTTGATTTCTTAATTGCTGATTTCAATGATTTTAACCCTCTACCGCAAGGCGAAGATGGGATGATAATGGTGAGAGGCAATAGCATCTTTGGTGGTTATACAGATAAAAATATTGCTAATCCTTTTGTAAATATCAACGGAAATGATTATTACAAAACCGGTGATTTAGGTCGTATAGATGAAGATGGCTTCCTGTTTATTACCGGACGGTTGAAAAGATTTATCAAAATTGCCGGAGAAATGATTAGCCTGCCAGCTATTGAAGGTGTTTTATTGAAAAAATACGGTAGCGATGAAGAAGTTTTGCTTGCAGTAGAAGGTAGCGATGCCATAGACCCACCGCAGATTGTTTTATTTGCAAAATCAAAAATTGATATTGCAGAAGCCAATGCCTATTTGAAAGAAAGCGGTTTCCCTAATCTGGTGAAGTTAAACAAACTGATTGAGGTGGAGGAAATTCCTTTGCTCGGAACCGGCAAAACGGATTATAAAGTACTGAAACAGCAGATTATATAAAAAAGTAAGCGTGTGATGTAAATTCACACGCTTACTAAATATATTAAAAAAGAGATAGGTTAATTCTAATTCATCCTATCTTTAATTTCTTAAATGATTTGTGCATAAGATTTCATAAACTGAACACGCTCTAAAACCGCAGGATTTTCGATATTTATCTGCGATAATTTTCCACGGAATTCATCGATTGATTTAAAATTGTGTTCATCCATCCATTTATTTAACCCATTTACCAGTGTATTAATTTCTTCTATTCCTTTTTCGTAAAGTAAAGAAGCTACCTGAACAGCATTTGAACCAGCCAGTATTAACTTAACAACGGTTTCGTAATTATGTACTCCTGTTGAAGCAGCTATATCGCATCCTACTCTGCCCGATAATATTGCAGTCCATCTTAACGAACGAAGATATTCATCTGCTGAACTGTAAATTCTTCCCGTTGAAATTTCTATCTTATCTATATTTATATCAGGATTATATGGTTTATTGAATAATACCATGCCAGAAATACCCGATTTTGATAAATCAACAAATGTATTTACCAGACTTGATGAATAATAGCTCAACTTTAAAGAAATAGGAATACTTACATATTTTTTTACATCACTGATAATTTTTTTATACATTTCATCGTAATTAGCTGCAGTTTTATTAATATCAGATGGGAGTATATAAAAATTAAGCTCTAAAGCATCGGCACCTGCTTCCTGAATTCTTTTGGCAAAGAAACTCCAATCGTAAGCCGATACACAATTAATACTTGCAATTATTGGAATATTCACTGATTTTTTCGCCAAGCTTATAAAATTCAGATATTCTTTCAGGCTATGTTCTTTGGCAAAATTGCTCATATAATCCATAGCCTCAACATAATCGTAGCTTCTATTGGTAAGAATATCATTAAACCCTTTTTTCATTGCACTTAACGAAGGATCGGTGCTGTCAATAAATTTATCAGCCTCCATCATTATTTGTTCTTCAAAAATAGATTTCAACACAATAGCTCCGGCATTGGCAGCTTCCATTTTTTTTAGATTTTCAATTGAATTAGTGAGCCCTGAACTACTAACTATAATGGGATTTTTAAGTTGTAATCCCAAGTAACTTGTGCTTAAATTTGCCATAATATTTTACTCTATAGTACTATGAATAAATGATTTTTAAAGAATAATTTTTCAAAATATGAAAAAGTAAAATTAATATTATAATTTTATACTGCAAATATTTTTTATTGTTTTTTTTATAAATAATCAAGCTATTCGTTATAAACAAAAAAATCTATATTTAAATGTAAAAAATAACTTTGCTCATATAAAATAATTAGACTTATAAAATCGTAGAATTGAATGAAGAAATAAAAAATTAATATTTTTCATATAGCGCTAATTACATTTTAATAAAGAAAAACAGGACTAAAATAGCATTGACAATTATCAATATTATTATGATAAATTCAGAAAAACTTGATTAAGAAGATTTTTTTTTATAATATTGCACGTTAATTTTTTCATTTTATATCAAGTTGTATGAACAGTGAAAGTTTAATTCTATTCTTTATTGTTGCAGTAGTGTTGGTAGGAGGGGCTTTGATATTCTCGAGCCTGGTACCACCAAAATCAACAAACCCACAAAAATCAGAACCTTACGAATGCGGAATTCCAACACAAGGAAAAACCTGGCTACAATTTAACGTAGGTTATTATTTGTTTGCCATATTGTTTCTGATATTCGATGTAGAAACCGTATTTCTGTTTCCATGGGCTACCATTATGAAATCGATGGGGATTGCTGCATTTATCGAAATAATCATATTCTTTTTAATTCTTGGTCTGGGATTATTATATGCCTGGAAAAAACATGCTTTAATATGGGAATAAAATCAATGAAGTACGAAGATTTCAACGATAACGAAACGTTGGAACTCTTCAAACAAACCGGAGGAAATTTATTTTTCACAACAGTAGATGCTATCATCAACTGGGGACGCTCCAATTCGGTATGGCCACTTACCTTTGCAACAGCATGTTGCGGTATCGAAATGATGGCAGCCGGAGCTTCCCGCCACGATTTTGCACGCTTTGGCATCGAGGTTTATCGTGCTAGTCCACGACAAGCAGATGTTATAGTTGTAGCCGGTACCATTGTAAACAAAATGGCTCCCGTTCTTAAACGTTTGTACGATCAAATGCCTGAGCCAAAATATGTAATTGCAATGGGTGCATGTGCAATATCAGGAGGTCCGTTTTATTACAATTCATATCATGTAATTAAAGGTGTAGAAAATGTAATTCCTGTGGATGTTTACATTCCTGGTTGCCCGCCACGTCCTGAAGCTCTTTTGTATGGAGTAATGCAATTGCAACGCAAAATACAAACAGAAACCATCAGAAATCCGCGCAAACAACCGGACACTTTTGCTGAAACAGATAATAAATAGTTTTCAATTCTTTTATAAATAAGTAAAATGAAACGAGCCATGCTACTTTATTCAAATAATAAGTATTCAGCAAATGAAGTATTGGCGAGTTCCATCTGTACAAATTAATTAATAATAAATAAACAGATGAATAACGAACAATTAAAAGAGAAGATTCTATCATTAGATCCATCTCTCAATATTTCAGAAGGACCTCAATATCTTACATTGAACGTTTCTCCTGAAAAATTACACAATATTGCCCAGCTACTAAAAAACACATCAGAACTTAGTTTTGATTATCTTTTTTGTTTAACTGGCAACGATCTGGCAGATGCTTGCGAAGTTGTATATCATCTGGAGTCAACCAAACATGCACATGCTATCGTTATGAAAGCAAAAACAGCTAATCGCGAAAATGCCATATTACCAACAGTTAGCAATATATGGTTTACTGCCGAATTTCATGAACGCGAAGTATATGACTTGATTGGTATTGATTTTATAAATCATCCCGATATGAGAAGAATGTTTTTAAATGAAGAGGATTGGGTTGGACATCCATTACGCAAAGATTATACTGATAATAACATAGTTACAAGATAGTTTATGGAAGAATTCATTACAAACAGCAAAGGAATACAAGAAGAGGAATACATTGTAAATATGGGTCCTCAACATCCGTCAACACACGGTGTTTTGCGATTGAAAATTTCTTTAAAAGGAGAAACTGTCGAAAGAATAGAACCACATTGCGGATATATCCATCGTGGCATCGAAAAAATGTGTGAAAGACTTACTTATCAGCAAATTATACATCTTACCGATCGTATGGACTATTTGTCTGCACATATCAACAACGAAGCAGTTTGTCTTTTGGTTGAAAATGCATTGCAGATAGAAGTACCTGAAAGAGTAAAATATATACGTACCATTCTGGATGAATTAACACGTTTGGCATCACATCAGTTATGGTGGTGTGCTTTTGGAATGGATTTAGGTGCTTTAACAACCTATTTTTATGGCTTACGCGACAGAGAGCATATTCTAGATATTTTTGAAGAAACTACCGGAGCCCGCTTATTGCAAAGTTTTAATGTTCCAGGTGGTTTTATGAACGATATTCATCCCAATTTTATAAAAAGAGTTAAAGACTTTATCGTTTATTTCAGAAAGAAGTTACCTGAATATGATGAACTTTTAACTGGCAATGTAATTTTGAAGGAAAGAACCAATGATATTGGAATTCTATCACTCGAAGATGCTATTAGTTATGGTGTTACAGGTCCTTCAGGAAGAGGTTCAGGTTTTGCATGTGATGTAAGAAAGCATCATCCATACAGTGCTTATGATAAAGTTGAATTCAGAGAAGTTTTATACACTAAAGGAGATTCTTTCCATCGCTACAAAGCAAGGGTTGAAGAAATGTGGGAATCAATGAAAATTATCGAGCAATTGATTGATAATATACCAGAGGGCGATTTTGCCGTAAAAATGAAACCAATCATAAAATTGCCTGAAGGTGAATACTATCAAAGAGTAGAAGCTGCTCGTGGTGAGTTTGGCGTTTATGTTTTAAGCACAGGCGAAAAATATCCTTACCGCATCAAATTCCGTTCACCAAATTTTAGCAACTTATCAGCAATCAACAAAATAGCTGCTGGTCATAAAATTGCAGATTTGGTAGCAATAGGAGGTTCATTAGATTTAGTAATTCCGGATATTGACAGATAGTTTGGCTAATTTTTAATTGTAACATTAACAAATAAAGAGAAAATGGCATTTAATATTTACGATTTCACTTCGTTTAACCAATCAATAGATACGTTTTTATATGACAATTTACCACCATTTTGGGCATTAATAATCGAAATGACCCTAATTGGTGTAGCTTTTTTGTTGTTTTATGCATTGGTTGGATTGTTTTTGGTTTATGCAGAACGTAAAGTTTGTGCATTTATACAAAATCGTGTAGGACCCAACAGGGTTGGTCCTTATGGCATATTTCAAACATTTGCAGATTTCATAAAACTGCTGATGAAAGAAATTATTCATATCAGAAAAGCTGATCAGTTTTTATTTAATCTGGCTCCTTTTATTGTAATTATTGCTTCTTTTATGGCAATTGCTGCTATACCTTTCGGATTAGGCTTGCATGCAATAGACTTTAACATTGGTGTATTTTATGTTATGGCTGTTTCATCATTAGGCGTAATCGGAATTTTATTAGCAGGATGGTCGAGTAATAATAAATATTCGCTTATCGGAGCTATGCGTAGTGGTGCTCAAATAGTTAGTTACGAATTATCAGTCGGAATGTCGCTGGTAACTATTGTAATATTGGCAGGAACTATGCAACTTTCAGAAATTGTGGAAGCGCAACGCAACGGATGGTTTATTTTTACAGGACATATCCCTGCAATTATTGCTTTTATAATTTTTATAATAGCAGGAACTGCCGAAACCAACAGAGGTCCTTTTGATTTGGCAGAGGCTGAATCTGAATTAACTGCAGGTTTCCATACTGAATATTCAGGTATTAAGTTTGCTTTCTTTTTCCTTGCTGAATATATGAATATGTTTATTGTTGCTTCTATTGCTGCTACAGTATTCTGGGGTGGTTGGATGCCATTACATATAGGTGGATGGGAAGGATTTAATAATGTAATGGATTATATTCCACCATTCTTCTGGTATATGGGTAAAACTTTGGTTGTAATATTTTTAATGATGTGGTTTAAATGGACTTTCCCACGTTTGAGAATCGACCAATTGTTGAAACTCGAATGGAAATATTTATTACCAATTAACTTGTTCAATATTATCCTTATGGCACTTATTGTGTTGATGGGATGGCATTTCTAAATAACAATTAAATAGAATTTATTGAGAATGAATGCAATTATAGAATACTTAAAAGAATTGTTCGGAGGCATCAAAACCTTATTAACCGGTATGAAAGTTACAGGTTATTACTTTGTTCATCCAAAAGAGATTGTAACACAGCAATATCCAGAAAACCGTAAGACTTTAAAAATGTTCGACAGATTTAAAGGCGAAGTAAGTATGCCTCACGACGAAAATAATCAGCATAAATGCACAGCTTGTAGCATTTGCGAAATCAATTGTCCCAATGGCAGTATTGAAGTAATTAGCCGTCAGGTGGAAAAAGAAGATGGCAAAAAGAAAAAAGAACTTGATACTTATATTTATAAATTGTCGATGTGTACATTTTGTGGTATTTGTATAAAAGTTTGCCCACAAGATGCTATTGAATTTTCACAGGGTTTTGAACATGCAGTTTATAACAGAGATAAATTGATAAAAACACTGAATAAACCAGGATCTTCATTAAAAGAAAAAGTAAAGAATAATTCATAATCATTTAAATAATAAAAAATGGACTATATTTTATCAGGAAATCAAATAATGTTTATTTTATTCTCAGCTATGATTGTGATATTCTCAATATTAACAGTTACTAGCCGCAGAATATTAAGAGCAGCTGTTTATTTGCTACTGGTTTTAATTTCAACTTCGGGTTTATACTTTATGTTGAATTATCAGTTTCTGGCAGCAGTTCAGCTAACTTTATATGCAGGTGGTATTGTGGTACTTATCATTTTTTCGGTATTGCTTACCAGCCATATCGACGAAAAATTTGAATCACCAGCATTATTAAAAAAAGTGTATGGAGCAATTGCCTCTATTTTAGGTGCCATACTGGTTATCAACACCTTATTAAGCTATACATTTTTGCCAGGAATTGAACCTGCTAAAAATGTAGATATGAATTTAATAGGAAATAGTCTGATAAGCTGGGGCGAACAAGGCTATGCGCTTCCTTTTGAATTAATCAGTATTTTATTACTTGCAGCAATGATTGCAGCAATTGTAGTAGCTAAAAAAGTAAAAACAAAATAGTTATGCATACAGTAATACCAATTGAATATTTTTTAGTAACAGCAACTTTAATGTTTTTTGCTGGTGTTTACGGTTTTATTACCCGTAAAAATTTAATTACAATATTGATGTCTGTAGAGCTGATGTTGAATGCAGTAAATATTATTTTTATCGCTTTCAACAGATATTTGTATCCAGGACAATTAGAAGGGCATTTCTTTGCTCTGTTTATAATTGCTGTAGCTGCTGCCGAGGCTGCTGTTGCAATTGCAATTATTATTAATATTTACCGAAGCTTCAATTCTATTGATGTGGAAGAAACTGACAAAATGAAATACTAAAAATAAAACATACATATTATGACAGATTTTAGTTATACAATATTAATCCCACTTATTCCGATTTTCTTTTTTCTGATTATCGGTTTAACGGGTCATAAAATGAAGCCTATCATTTCAGGTTTAATCGGAACAACTGGATTATCCATTGCAGCTATATTATCATATTTTACTGCTTATCAATATTTTTTCAATACTGAGAAAATAAACGGAGCATATCAGAAAATATTGGCTTTTAACACTGTATGGATAAATTTTACAGAAAAGCTTCATGTTGATATGGGTGTTCTTTTAGATCCTATTTCGGTAATGATGCTGATTGTTGTAACCACAATTTCGTTAATGGTTCATATTTATAGTCTTGGATATATGAAAGGTGAAAAAGGATTTCATCGTTTTTATGCTTTTCTGTCCTTATTCAGCTTTTCGATGTTAGGATTGGTAGTAGCTACCAATATTTTCCAGATGTATATTTTTTGGGAATTGGTTGGTGTTTCTTCCTTTTTATTAATTGGTTTTTATTACGAAAAACCATCTGCGGTTTCAGCTTCCAAAAAAGCTTTTATTGTAACTCGATTTGCCGATTTGGGTTTTTTAATCGGGATTTTAATTTTATCATTCAACACAGGAACTTTTGATTTTATCTCGCTAACTGATATTAACGGACCAGCAATTGCAGCTGGAAGCGGTATTGCTTTTATGGGACTATCTACCATGACATGGTCGTTGATTTTTGTTTTTATAGGTGGTGCAGGTAAATCAGCTATGTTTCCATTACATATTTGGTTGCCAGATGCAATGGAAGGTCCAACACCTGTTTCTGCATTAATTCATGCTGCTACCATGGTTGTTGCTGGTGTTTATTTGGTTGCTCGATTATTTCCTGTATATGCATTGTCTGCGCCTGATGGGTTAACGGTTGTTGCCTATGTAGGTTCATTCTCTTCATTGTTTGCTGCGGTAATTGCCTGTACTCAATATGATATAAAACGAGTGCTGGCCTTTTCTACTATGTCGCAAATTGGTTATATGATGGTTGGAGTGGGTGTATCGGGTTATGGTGGACATGAAGGACTTGGTTTTATGGCATCTATGTTCCATTTATTTACTCATGCCATGTTTAAAGCTTTGTTGTTCTTAGGGGCAGGTGCTATTATTCATGCTGTGCATTCAAATGTAATGACTGATATGGGCGGTTTGCGTAAATATTTACCAATTACACATATTACGTTTTTAATTGCTTGCTTAACAATAGCTGGTGTTCCTTTCCTTTCAGCATTTTTTAGTAAAGATGAAATTTTAACAGCTGCATTTCATCATAACAAACTTATTTTTTCAGTACAATTGTTTGTAGCAGGATTAACAGCATTTTATATGTTCCGTTTATATTTCCGTATTTTCTGGAATCGGGATACACATTATCATCATACCCCACACGAAGGACCGCTAACAATGTCAATTCCACTGATTTTTTTAGCAATAGCTTCTATATTTGCAGGTTATATACCTTTCAGCAAATTAGTTACTTCCGATGGTTTGCCTTTTGAAGCACATATCGAGTGGATTGTTGCTATACCATCTATTGTTGCGGGATTTTTAGGTATTGCCATTGCATTTATAATGTATAAAAAAGAAACTACTATCCCTAATAAAATTGGGTCTTCATTTAAGTTATTATATGTTGGTGCTTATAATAAATTTTATTTCGACGAAATTTATCTTTTTGTAACCAAAAAAATCATTTTCAATTACATATCACGTCCAGTTGCCTGGTTCGACCGACACGTAGTTGACGCTACTATGGATGGAATTGCATGGATCACCAATTTTGCTTCAATTCGCATTAAAGGTTTGCAATCTGGTCAGGTACAGCAATATGCTTTTGTTTTTGTAAGCAGTGCTGTATTATTAGGAATACTATTCATTTATTTATTTTCAAATTAAATAAAAAAAGAGATGGACATTTTATCATTATTTGTTATTGTACCAGTAATTACAGTATTAGCTATAATGCTGGTTAAAAATCCGATGCAAACCAGACTTATTTCTGCAATCGGAATGGGTGTTCAATTGTTATTGGCTGCTTATTTGATTTATGCATATTTTGCCGAGAGAAATGCCGGCAATATGGCCGAAATGTTATTTATGAAAGATATTATGTGGTATGAGGCTCTTAATATTCATTATACTGTTGGTGTTGACGGAATTTCGGTAGCAATGATTGCACTTACATCAATTGTTGTATTTGCCGGAGTGTTTGCATCATGGAAAGTAGATTTCCTACCTAAAGAATTCTTTATCTCATTGATATTATTATCTTCAGGGGTCTTTGGATTTTTTATTTCGTTGGATATTTTCACCATGTTCTTGTTTTATGAAGTTGCGGTAATTCCTATGTATCTGCTTATTGGTATTTGGGGTAGCGGTCCAAAAGAGTATGCAGCTATGAAACTGACATTGATGTTAATGGGTGGTTCTGCTTTATTGATGGTTGGTTTATTGGGTATTTATACCAATTCGGCTCCAAATGGCGGACCTTTAACTTTTAACATTTTGGAAATTGCCAAAGTTCATATTCCTATTGAAGCTCAAAGAATGTTCTTTCCTATGACATTTGTAGGTTTTGGTATTTTAGGTGCATTATTTCCCTTCCATACTTGGTCTCCTGATGGTCATGCTTCTGCTCCTACAGCCGTTTCTATGCTGCATGCCGGAGTTTTGATGAAATTAGGCGGTTATGGTGCGTTTAGGGTTGCCATTTTCTTATTGCCTGATGCTGCTCATGAATTATCATGGATATTTATTATTTTAACATCTATTAGCGTTGTTTATGGTGCTTTTGGTGCGATTGTTCAAAAAGATTTAAAATACATTAATGCATATTCTTCTGTTAGCCATTGTGGTTTGGTTTTGTTCGCTGTGCTGATGATGAATAAAACGGCTATGGATGGTGCTATACTTCAGATGATTTCTCATGGTTTAATGACAGCTCTTTTCTTTGCGTTAATTGGGATGATTTATGGCAGAACTCATACACGTATGATAAACGAAATGGGTGGTTTGATGAAAGTAATGCCATTTTTGGGTGTTGCTTATGTAATTGCTGGTTTAGCTTCATTAGGTTTACCCGGATTAAGTGGTTTTGTTGCCGAAATGACTATTTTTGTAGGTTCTTTCCAACATGTTGATACCTTCCATAGAGTAGCAACCATTGTTGCTGTTTCTTCTATTGTAATTACTGCTGTTTATATTTTAAGAGTGGTGGGTGCATTGCTTTTTGGTCCTATCAAAAACGATCATTATCTGCATTTAGATGATGCCAAATGGTACGAAAAATTATCGACAGTAACTTTGATAATGGCAATAGCTGCTATTGGTATTGCCCCGCTTTGGCTTTCTGATATGATTGGCGACAGTTTGCAGCCAATTATTGATAAATTAACTATTATAATTCCTTAATTTGTATAAAAGTTCATTAAAATACTATCAAACATGAATTTAGAAAGTTTTTTATTAATGAGACATGAATTGGTTCTGACAATTATAACTTTAATTGTTTTGGTTGCAGAACTTTCAGTAAATGATGATAATAAAAGAAAAGTTATTTCGATTGCAACTGTTCTTTTTGGAATAAATATGGTAATTGGGTTTTTACCAAATATGGCAGGAATTCTTTTCGGGAAAATGTATATCAATACCGATTTGCAATGGACTATGAAAAATATTCTTAATCTGGGTGTTTTTGTGGTTTTATTGCAATCTGTTGCATGGCTGAAAGAAGCTGAAAACAAGATAAAAATCAGTGAGTTTTATATTTTGATTTTTTCTACCTTATTGGGTATGCAATTTATGATTTCTTCGGGTAGTTTCCTAATGTTATATCTGGGATTAGAACTTGCTACTATTCCAATGGCTGCTTTGGCTGCTTATGATCGTTACAGATCTAATTCTGCTGAAGCTGGTGTGAAACTTATTTTGTCGGCAGCTATGTCATCGGCAGTTTTATTACTGGGTATTTCGTTTATATACGGAACTACCGGTTCTACTTATTTTGATGTTGTTGCATTGAAATATACCACTGCTCCATTGCAGACTTTAGCTTTTATATTATTCTTTTCGGGCATGGCATTCAAAATTTCGTTGGTTCCATTTCATTTATGGACAGCCGATGTTTACGAAGGTTCGCCTATTAATGTAACTTCTTATTTGTCTGTAATATCAAAAGGGGCTTCTGCATTTATTCTGATTACAGTATTGTTTACAGTTTTTAACTCCATTGCTGTTATTTGGAAACCTTTAATGTATATTATTGCTGTATTAACTATGACAATTGGTAATTTATTTGCTATGCGTCAGCAGAATATGAAACGCTTTCTTGCCTTCTCTTCGATAGCCCAAGCAGGTTTTATTTTGTTGGGTATTATTGGGGCAAGTAATATCGGTATGACTTCGGTTATCTACTTTATTTTCGTTTATATTTTCTCTAATTTGGGAGCTTTCGGTGTAGTATCGGTTATTTATTACAAAAGCCGCAAAGAAAATATGGACGATTACAATGGCTTGTATTTTACCAATCCGAAATTAAGTTTGGTAATGATGCTGGCTTTGTTTTCGTTGGCAGGTATTCCGCCAGTTGCAGGTTTTTTTGGTAAATTTTTCTTATTTACCGCTGCTGCCGAATCGGGTTATTATTGGTTGGTTTTTATAGCTGTATTAAATGCTACCATTTCGTTGTACTATTATTTATTGGTTGTAAAAGCAATGTTTATCAACAAAAATGAAACACCTATAGCCTATATTAAAACCGATTGGCCTGCTAAAGTAGCAATATTGATTTGTGTAATTGGTATTTTTGCAGTAGGTTTCTACAGTGGTATTTATCAATATATTACTTCAATTAGTTTTGGAATTTAATTTTTAATGAATATATTTGAATTGGCCGGAAGCAAGAATTTGTTTCCGGTTTTTTTATATATTTTTTACTTTAAACGCTTAACCTAATATAATATATTGCTGATTTGAAGCTTAGTAATTTCAACAAAGATTGAAATATCAAAAAATCACTTTAGGATACTGTCTGAAAAGCTAACTTAGAGCCTCCTCTTAAACCTCTATATGATTTGTAATATATTGTTATACAGAGAATACATAGAGAAGCACAGAATTGGTAATTTTTTTTCCCAATTTTTAAATAGCCTCTTAAAAAAGGAGATATTCTCTATAAACAATTTATCAAAACAATTTTTTATCAATTTATCGTTATAAACAAATAAATTATTAATTTTATCGAAAATTAAAATATCAACATTGGACATATATAGCAAAAAACGGCGCTGGAAATGGATATTATTTATATCCGCTTTAATTATTGTAGGTATTTCGTTATGGTACACCAATACATTGGTGAAAAAAATAGCTACTGACGAGCGTAATAAGGTAAAGATGTGGGCAGAAGCTATTCAGCGAAAAGCCAATTTGGTTAATTATACCGATGGATTCTTTCAAAAAATTCAAAAGGAAGAACGAAAAAAAATGGAATTATGGGCAGAAGCATATAAAAAATTGTTAAACCCTGAGCCCAATGAAGATATGACATTATACTTTAAAATAATTTCGGAAAATACCAATATTCCGGTAATTGTTACTGATAAAGATTATATTATTCAACAAACCAGAAATACAGAATTCAATTCAGATACTGTAAAAATATTAGAAGGAAAACTTTTGGAAGAATATACTCGCTTCGAACCCATTAGATATAGCGAATATAATGTTGTATTTTTTTTATTTTACAAAGAATCAAAGCTATATACAGGATTACGTTCTGTTTTAAATGATCTTATCAAATCATTTTTCTCCGAAGTACTCGACAATTCGCTTTCTGTTCCAGTGGTTGTTATCGATAGCCTTAATCAAAATTTAATTGCATCAGGCAATATCGATCAAAGCATTTTAAAAGACTCTCTAACTTTAAAACATGCCCTCCAAAACATGGCTTTTGAGAATACACCTATCGAAATAAATCTTGTGGGAACTGGTAAAAAATTAATTTATTACGAAAATTCATATTTGCTTACTCAATTAAAATACTACCCTCTAATTCAACTAATTATTATCGGATTATTTTTGTTTATCTCCTACTTTTTGTTTAGCACTTCTCGCAAATCGGAGCAAAATCAGGTTTGGCTAGGCATGTCGAAAGAAACAGCACACCAGCTCGGAACACCTTTATCTTCACTAATTGCATGGCTGGAGATGCTTAAGCTCAACAATATAGACAAATCGATGACTGATGAAATAGAAAAGGATATTCACCGTCTGGAAACCATTACCATGCGTTTTTCAAAAATTGGTTCAGAACCCGAATTGGTAAAAGAGAATATAATTGAGGTTACTCGCAAAGGAATTTCATATCTTATTACCCGTTCGCCCAAAAAAGTTAAATACATCATCAATCTACCTGAAGATAAAGAAATTATCATCCCATTAAACACACATCTTTTCGACTGGGTTATCGAAAATTTATGCAAAAATGCTATAGATGCCATGGGTGGCGAAGGTGAAATAAGGCTGGATTTATTTGAAGATGACAAATTTGTATACATCGACATCAGCGATACCGGAAAAGGAATTCCAAAGCAAAAGTTTAAAACTGTTTTTCATCCAGGTTATACTTCTAAGAAAAGAGGTTGGGGGCTTGGTTTGTCATTATCAAAAAGAATAATTAAAGAATATCATTCAGGCAAAATATTTGTAAAAAATTCGCAACTCAACAAAGGCACTACATTTCGTATCATGTTAAAAAACAAAGCCTAATGGCAGGTATTTATATTCACATTCCATTTTGTGCAAAAAAATGTCATTATTGCAATTTCTTTTCGCTGGCATCGCAAAAAAACATGGGAGCATTTATCGATGCCTTGTGCCATGAAATTGAATTACAAAAAGATTATCTGCAAAACGAAAGCATTTCGACCATCTATTTTGGAGGAGGTACACCCTCTTTATTGTCAATTGAAGATTTACAAAGCGTTTTAGACAAATTAAATGAAAGCTTTCAAATAGAAAAAGATGCAGAAATAACATTGGAAGCCAATCCTGATGACTTGAATTACGAAAAACTCCGACAAATTTCTGAAACTTCAATCAACAGACTAAGCATTGGAATTCAATCTTTTGATGATGAGGATTTAAAATTCCTCAATCGTTCGCATTCAGCACAGCAAGCATCTGAAGCAATTTATAATGCCCACAAATTGGGATTAAACAATATTTCTATCGACCTAATATATGGAATTCCAGATTTAAACGACGAAAAATGGAAACAGAATATTGAGAAAGCCATTGCATCGGGAGCACAGCATATTTCAGCATATAGCCTTACAGTTGAATCAAATACAGCTTTTGATTTATTTATTAAAAAAGGCAAAATAAAAGCCCCTAATGAAGAAGCATCTCTAAGACATTTTAATATTTTAACGGAACAAATGGACAAAAATTCCTTTGTACATTACGAGATTTCCAATTTTTGCAAGCAAGGATTTTATTCGAAGCACAACAGCAATTATTGGAAACAGCAAAAATATTTGGGTTTGGGACCATCTGCACATTCATTCAATTTAAATTCGCGACAGTGGAATATAGCTAATCTTCAACAATATATACAAAGTATTCAAAAAGGAAAAATTCCTTTTGAAAAAGAAGAATTAAGTATTAAACAACGTTACAACGAATACGTTATGACGGGGCTTAGATGTATTTGGGGCGTAAATTTAGATTATATTTACAATGAGTTTGGTGAAAAATATTATTCGTATTTGGCCAACAATTCGAAAGAATATATTAATAATCAATTTATAACACAAAGTAAAAACATATTAACACTTACAAAAAAAGGCAAATTTCTAGCGGATGGCATTGCTGCAGATTTGTTCTATGTGTAAACACAAAAAACAAAAAAGCCTTTTCAGATAAATAGAAAAGGCTTTTTTATTTTTATACTCAAATAGAATTAGTGTGTTGCACCTTTGTACTTTATTTTTTCACCAGCTGATTCAACAATTTTTCTCATATACCAATCTGGCAAACCAGGTTGCATAGGGAAAGCAGGCTGCGTATAACCATTATTGATAAACTTGCCGTCTTTTTCTTTCTTTATATTACCATCAACATACTTAACAATCAAGTATTCATATAATTCTCTCCATTTGCGTTGGGTAACATTAGCTTGATTTAAAGAGAAATCAGTTAACATTGCAATTGCTTTGGTTTGATCTGTTTTGTATAACTCTTCAGCTTTTTTGTCAACAACAGCTACACCATCAACAAATCTTTTTTCAAGTTCTGATTGTACTTTCTGAACATCTTTTATCATTACATTGTAACGTGTATAACAATAATTAGAAACCTGATTGAAAACCCAAAAAGCTGCCGTATGAGAATATTTCAACATATTTCCGTTACCAACTTCAAATGGATGAGGTATTTTATTAATACCACAATACATTGGTACATAAACAGTAGTATAAGCATCATCAACACCAAACCACAAAATACCACCAATTTGATTAGGTAACCAACTTCTTGATTGAGCTACAAAAGAAAAACCAGTTTGTTGTGTAGAAATTGCTCTTTCGTGTAAGTAAGAATTTCCATCAACTTTCCAAGTCATAGGTCTCCATCTGTATGGATTTTCGTAAGGACCAGCACCTAAATCTTTTGTCATATCTAATGGAGTTCCTTCGTAATGATCTCTCATCATGCCAATTACATCTTGTAAAGAAAGTTTTTGATCTGGTTTTACCCACAATGGCATACGATTTTTTAAATTTTCACCTTTTGCATAATCAATATAATTTGCCATTTCTTTACAAACTTTATTGAACCCAGCCCAAACTCTGGCCTCGCTAAAACGAGCGCCACCAAAATCTAAAGGAGCATAAATATCTGAAAAACTGAAATCAGCATCTTTTCCATTGAAATATTTTTTCTGACGAGCTAAAGAGATTACATCGTAAGCATAAACTGTTTCTACACCAGGTAAAAATATTTTAGCTAAATTTTTGCTCGAAATTGAAGTTTTTCCATTTTCCAATGGGAAAGTAGTGATTCTTGCATGGTTAGCATGTCCTGAAATATAACCATCAGGAATACGACGAGCTACCCAAACAGCGCCTTTGCTATATTGTTTTGGATCAATCTTACCATTAACATATATTGGTGAGCCTTTTCCAATAATTTCAAAAATCCAAACTTCATTAGGATCTGAAATAGACATAGATTCACCTGTGCTGTAATATCCATATTCAGCAACCAGTTCAGCCATAACTTTAATAGCCTCGCGAGCAGTTTTTGCACGTTGAAGTGCTACATACATTAAACTACCATAGTCCATTATACCTGTAGTATCCTGCAATTCTTCACGACCAGTGTAAGTAGTTTCACCTATAGCTACCTGGTATTCATTCATATTGCCAACAACAGAAAAAGTATGCAAAACCTGCTTAATTTTCCCAAGAGGTTTGCCAGTATCCCATTCTGAAATATCCATCATGGTTCCTGCTGCATAATCAGCTGCTGGTCTGTAATAAAGTTCTCCGTACAATGTATGAGAATCTGCAGCATAAGTAATCATTGTTGAGCCATCTTTTGATGCTCCTTTTGTAATTAAAAAATTGGTACAAGCTTGTGCATAATAAAAAATGCCTGATAAATAAGCTACTACACCAATAATTGCAATTAATCTGATTTTTTTCATATTTGAAATATTTGTTAGATTTCGAACTACAAACCTATGAATTTTTTTTAAATTATTAAGTTTCAATCTGTATAAAAAATGCAAAATCATTGTTAAAATTTTATTATACACTGACAATGCATCACTTAACAAAAACAATTAAATATTTTAATTGGATAAAATATTCGTATTTTTGTATTAAAAAATTAATATTATGCTTAATATTGCATTATTTGGACCACCTGGAGCAGGAAAAGGCACACAATCAGAGTTTTTAATTAAGAAATATAACTTATTTTATATATCAACAGGCGACTTACTTAGAATAGAAATTGCAAATAAAACAAATTTAGGAATTGAAGCTCAAGGAATTATTGCCTCTGGTGGTTTGGTTTCCGATGAAATTATTGTACAAATTATCGAAAAAACAATAACCGATAATCCTGATTCAAATGGATTTCTTTTTGACGGTTTCCCACGCACTTATATTCAAGCATATATTCTGGAAGGATTAATGTTAAAATTAAACACTTCACTAAACTGCCTTTTCAGCATCAATGTTAATGAAGAAATTTCCGTTAAAAGACTATTGAACAGAGGAATAACATCAGGTCGAACTGATGACAATGAAGTGGTAATCCGAAACAGATTGAAAGAATACAACAATAAAACATTGCCTGTATTGCAATATTATAAAGATAAAGGGATTTATAATGAAATAAACGGTCAGCAAAGTATTGATGAAGTAAATTTTAATATAACAGAAATAATAAACAATGAATTAAGTAAGAAGCTTTTAAATATAGTAATTTTTGGATATCCAGGTTCGGGAAGAGGATCACAAGGAAAAGCCATTGCAAAAGCATATGGACTTGAATACATGGCCACTGGAGAAATGCTCGAACAGGAAATTATAAATAATTCCGAAATTGGTAACCGCATTAAAGAATTGTATGAAAATGGACAATTAGTCCCTGATGAAATTGTAGTTCAATTAATTGAAAAAAAACTTTTAAACACCAAAGGACTTAAAGGATTCATCTTCAAAGGCTTTCCTAGAACTTTGGTGCAATCTTATATTTTAGATGGCTTACTAAAAAAACATGGTTCAAGTATTTCTAAAATTATTGAAATTGAAGTTCCTACATTAGAATTGATTAAACGACTTGATGAAAGAAGTAAAACAGATAAATGTATGCCTTATGATACCAGCACAGCCAAAATTGTACAACGTTTGCAAGAGCATGAAACCAAAACGGTTCCTGTTATACAGAAATACAATCAGTTACATGGAGTTAGCAAAATAAATGGAATGGGAAGTTTTGATGAAGTTTATCAAAAAATTTCTTTTGAAATTGAAAATGGATTCAAAAATCTAAGATAGCTAAAGATTATAGCAAGAATTTATTTATTTTAATTATCCTTTTTATCTGAAGCAGCTAATATATTTCTTTTAAAACGCTCATAAGCTGTTCTTTCTAAAGAAGTATTCTTAAAAATTGCTTTAAAATCTTTTTTTTCAAGCTGTTGCCAATCTTTAATTGTGAAATTTAAAATTTCTTTTTTTATATCTAATTCATTTACCGAATGTTGCTTTGCAAATTTTATATTCCATGGGCAAACATCCTGACAAATATCACATCCAAATATCTGATTGTGTAAATTTACATTTTCGTCAAATTCTGACTTATGCTCAATAGTTAGATATGAAAGACATTTACGAGCATCAAGAAGGTAAGGTTGTGTTAATGCATTAGTTGGACAAGCATCTACACAGCGAGTACAGCTACCGCATTTGTTTTTGGCAGGTTGATCATAAACTAAATCTATATCTAGCAAAATTTCACCAATTAAAAAGAATGAACCAGCTTTTGGAACAATTAAGCAAGTATTTTTCCCTATCCAACCCAAACCGCTTTTTTGAGCCCAAACTTTATCCATAATAGGAGCCGAATCGCAGAAACTACGAGCATTTACTTCTTTTTCAACAGATTTAATAAAATCAATAACTTCATTCAATTTTGATTTAATAATGTAATGGTAATCATTACCATAAGCATACTTTGCCAATTGAAATTTATTTTTATCTATTTTATTTTCAGGATAATAATTCATCAAAACACTTATAACTGATTTGGCATTTTCAAACAATAAAGCAGGGTTAGTTCGTTTTTCAAAATAATTCTCCATATAATGCATTTCTGCATGATAATTATTATTTAACCAAACTTTTAGCGAATTTGCTTCAATTTGCAGCATTTCAACTTTTGAAATGCCACAAAAAGAAAACCCGACTTCTTTTGCCTTTTTTTTAATTGCGCTTGATAATTCTTCAATATTCATTAGAAATTTTGATTAATCAAACAAATCATTTTGCTTTCCTAATTTATTTTTACCCAAATGCTTATATGCCATGTCGGTAACTTCTCTTCCTCTAGGTGTTCGCATCATATAACCTTCCTGTATAAGAAATGGTTCATAAACTTCTTCAATGGTGCCAGAATCTTCACCAACAGCTGTAGCAATGGTAGTTAGCCCAACTGGACCACCCTTAAATTTATCAATAATGGTTGTTAAAATTCGATTATCCATTTCATCCAAACCATTTTTATCAACATTAAGTGCGTTTAAAGCATATTGAACAATTTTGATATCGATATTTCCATCACCTTTAATCTGAGCAAAATCTCTTACACGTCTCAGCAATAAATTGGCTATACGAGGCGTTCCTCGGCTTCTGTGTGCAATTTCTCCTGCTGCTTCTTTACTTATCCCAACTCGTAAAATTCCAGCCGAACGAGTAATAATTTGAGCCAAAATGGTAGCATCATAATACTGCAACCTTGAATTGATACCAAAACGCGATCGCAAAGGAGCTGTAAGCAAACCGGAACGAGTTGTAGCACCAATTAATGTAAACGGATTTAATGCAATTTGGACACTACGAGCATTTGGACCACTTTCAATCATAATATCAATTTTATAATCTTCCATAGCAGAATAAAGATATTCTTCAACTACTGGCGACAAACGATGTATTTCGTCAATAAACAAAACATCATTTTCTTCCAAATTAGTTAATAAGCCTGCCAATTCGCCAGGTTTATCTAAAACTGGACCTGAAGTTATCTTAATATTTACATTTAACTCATTGGCTATTATATGAGATAGGGTGGTTTTCCCCAAACCCGGAGGTCCATGTAAAAGCACATGATCTAAAGCTTCACCCCTTTGCTTGGCTGCTTCAACAAATATTTTTAGGTTCTCTACCACCTGAAACTGACCTGCAAAACTATCGAAAAGAGATGGCCGTAATGCTTTTTCATATTCCTTTTCTACACCGCTAAGTTGTTGACCACTAGCATCTAAATTTTCATTCATTTTTTAAAAACTGTTAAAACATTAAAATTCGTAACATTTTTTTTTATCAAAACGTATAAATTGTAAAAAAATATTATAATTTAGCTAAATTAAATAATAATCATTAAAAATCGGATATTATGAAAGAAATAATTGTCGCAATTGATTTTTCGAAAGGATCTTTATATGCATTAGAGCTCGCTATTGATATTGCTAACAAAACCAATGCCAACATTATGATGGTTTGGGTTGATAGTCAAGGAGACTCAGATTCTGAATATTTCGCTTCTGGAAATGAAGTTAGAAATGATGCAAAAATTCATATTGAAAAGATTCAAGAAGATTATCAAAAGAAATTAGTGAGTGGCACACTAAGTTATAAACTCCGCAAAGGAAGAGTTTATAGCGAAATAGCCAATCAAGCAAAATACAATGATGCTGATTTGATAATTGCTGGTACTCATGGTGCTTCTGGTTTTGAAAAAATGTGGATGGGTAGTAATGCATTCAGAATTGTTACTTACGCTCCATGTCCTGTAATTACAATTCGCTATGGTTTTAATTTTAATAAGCATTTAGAAAAAATTATTTTGCCTATTGACAGCTCAACAGACACACGTCAGAAAGTTCCTTTTGCATGTAAAATGGCAAAATATTTTAATGCCGAAATACATATCTTAGGATTATATACGACAACTCTTAAAGCCATTAGACGCAAAGTTGACACTTATGTTACTCAGGTTGAACATTATTTAGATGAAAACCAAACTAAATATGTAACAAATTTCTTGGAAGCTGACAATACTACAACAACTACAATTGATTATTCTCAGAAAATAAATGCTGACTTAGTGGTTATTATGACTGAACAAGAAAAAACTGCTGCCAATTTCTGGTTAGGTCCATATGCTCAACAAATGGTAAACAACAGTCCTATACCTGTATTAAGTATCCAACCAGTTGAAATTAATAATTCAGCAAGATAGCAGCATTTCATGAAAAGAATATTTCACTTTTTGTTTTTTGCATTAATTTGTGTTAGTCTTAACGCTCAAAATACCAATGGAAAACTGGAAATAATTCAGGATGAAAAGGTTGATGAACTATTAAGTAAACATTTAAAAGTAAATGAAATTTCAAATACCATTTCTGGATTTAGAATTAATATTTTTTTTAAATCGGGAAATAATTCAAAAGCAAATGCGTATCAATTAAAAACTACTTTTAACTCTAAGTACCCTGGTATTGAAGCATACGTAGTTTATGAAGAACCTAATTTTAAAGTTAAAATTGGTGATTTTCGAAACAGAATGGAAGCCAGAGGTTTTTTGCTAAAAATCAAAACCGATTTTCCTGAAGCATTTGTAATTAAAGATCAAATTAATTATCCTTTGTTAGAACAATAAAAAAAAGCCCTTGCAAAATTGCAAGGGCTTTTTTTATTGCAATTTCTTCTTTTCCAGTATATCATAAAAATATTTCTTATATGTATCACTTATAGGGATTGTACGTTCTCCAATTTTTATTCTACATCTTTCTACACTTTCAATTTTATCAAGTGATACTATAAATGATTTATGCACCCTACTAAACTGTCTTTGTGGCAACATATCTTCCATTGATTTAAAATTTTGTAGTGTCATTATCTTTTTTGTTGGTGTTACAATTCTTAAATAGTCACCCATTCCTTCAATAAATAAAATTTCAGAAAATTTTATTTTTTCCATTCTAAATTCAGTTTTTACAAAAAAGAATTCATCATAATGCATTGAATTTGTATTCATTGCCGAACTATTCTTTAGAACTTTATCAAATTGTAATTTTTCATAAGCTTTATCAACAGCTTTTAAAAATCTCTCGAAAGAAATTGGCTTTAATAGATAGTCAACTGCATCTAATTCAAATCCTTTTATTGCATAACTATCATATGCAGTTGTAAAAATAACCAAAGGCTTTTGTTTTAAAATATTAAGCAATTGTATTCCTGTTAATTCTTCCATTTGAATATCTAAAAAAAGCAAATCAACTGAGTTGTTTTTTAAATAATTAAGCGATTCCAATGCATTGTCAAAACAACATTGCAATTCTAAAAACGGAATTTTTTGCGCATAATCTTTTATAATATCTAAAGCCAAAGGCTCGTCATCTATTGCTATACAATTGATTTTCATATATTTTTATATAATTTGATTTGTAAAATTATTTTATATTGTATGTTTGTTTGAATTATTTCTAATGTATGCTTATTTGGATAAATCAATTCTAATCTGCGTTTTACATTTAACAAACCTATTCCTTTTCCATGATCTTTGTTAAATTGATATGTTTTGTTGTGATAATTATTGACTTCAAATTCTAAATTATCTTCAATTATCTTTAATTTAATCTCAATGCCTGGTGTTTGAAAATTTTTTGCACCATGCTTAAAAGCATTCTCAACAAAAGGAATTAGAAGCATTGGGCTGATAAAAACCCCTTCAATCTTACCTTCAATATTGAAATTAACAAAATCCTTTTTTTTCATTCTAAGTTGTTGCAATTCAATAAAACTATTCAAATAATTTATTTCTTTTATTAGTTCCACCTGATTTACATTGCTTTCATAAAGCATATAACGCATAATTTCTGACAAGCGCATTACGGCAGTAGGTGCATCATCCGATTTTTGATAAACTAATGAATAGATATTATTTAGAGTATTAAAAAGAAAATGAGGATTAATCTGTGAACGAAGTAGAGCTATTTCTCCAGCTTGCTTTTGAGTTAAGAGTTCTGTTTTTTGTTTCTGATTTTGAAACCAACTTATTGTAAATTGAGTAAATGAACCATAAATACTTAACACCAAAGTAGTTCTAAATTCGCTTATCACATCTAATGTTTCAATTGTAAGCTCCTTTTCGGGTATCATTAATAAAAATTTATCATATATATAAAATATTACAAATTTTAAAATCGTAAATGCTACAATAGAAAGTGCTCCAAACACAAAACTAAGCAAATGCTTATTTTTCAGTTTCAAAAATGTAGGTATCAAAAACAAATAGAATGTATAGAATATACTTGCATGAAATAAAATATTCAAAGGAATCATTGGAATATAATATGGCCCCATCTTTTCCCTATAAAAGAAAAGCGGCATAAACTCAGGATATAAAAGATATATCCACAAAAGAATATGAATAGTTATGATGTATTTCCTTTTCATTCAATTTATTTATAATACAAATATAAACATCAAAATATCAAGATAATAATTAATTATTTGAACAATGAATTTTTTAAGTTGAAAACAGTATTTTAACCGTTATATTCATTTTGAAAAAAAGCCCCGATAAATACCGGAGCTTAAACTAAACTTAACTAAAAATGAGAATTCTATGAGAACTCATTATTTTAAATACAGTTATTCTGGCTGAAACTTAAAACTAAATTTATAGTAATAAGTCCGCCCAATCAATTCACTTTCAGCATCAATTTCTAATTTCTGAATTTCTGTTTTTACATAATCCAAAAACAAAACATCAACAGAATTAATTTGATCAACAACAATTTTGCCCGTCTCTGAAACAGTAAATTTAACCCAAACATCAGCTGTAAGTTTATCTTTCATCGCAAAATCAGGATAAACAATTTTATTTACGATTGAATGTTTAAAGGCAACACTATCGTTTTCGGCATAATTAGTCTTAATGCCAACAAAAATCACAAAAAATGTGATAATCAATATTTTTGTTTTCATATTATACAGATTATTAATTTTATACAAATATATTCTGAAATATTATTTAATAAAAAAAGAATCTATATAATGATAGGAATGATAGGTGAAATGATAAAAATAGGCTTTGTACCGACTTAACAAAAATCAGCATACAACACACTCATTTAATTATTATTCTGCTACTTACAAAACTCAACAACAATTTTAATTTATTGTATAGTCAATGCGAGCATGATAAATATTTACGAGATTTTTCTTTAGTATTTTTCTGATTTTCTCAATATCACGGAAAGTAATATTAGAATTTACAAATTGATTTGTTTTAATTTGACCATCAATAATAGAATCAACCAAAACACTTATTTTCTGCTCATCAGGCATTTTTATACTTCTCGATGCAGCTTCAACTGAATCTACCATCATCAAAACAGCAGTTTCTTTAGAAAAAGGAATAGGACCTCTATATGTATATGCTTCATCATCAATCTCTTCTTCAGGAAATTCAAATCTATGTTTTTGATAAAAATATTCGGTTTTTCGTGTTCCGTGATGTGTTCTGATAAAATCAATTAATTGCTCTGGTATCCGATATTTACGAGCAATTTTAATTCCTTTAGTTACATGACTTAAAATAATTTCAGCACTTTCATCATATGATAATTCATCGTGTGGATTTACACCTGTACTTTGATTTTCAATAAAATACATTGGCATATCTATTTTACCAATATCATGATACATCGCTCCTGCTCTGGCTAACAAAGCATTTCCCCCAATTTCAAAAATAACTTCTTCTACCAAATTAGCAACTTGCATTGAATGCTGAAAAGTACCTGGCGTTTTTGCAGCAAGCTCTCTTAATAATTTAGAATTAGTATTCGATAATTCCATCAGAGAAACATCTGTTACATAACCAAACAATTTCTCAAAAATAAAAATTAGAGGGTAGGAAAATAAAGTAAGCAACGAACTTGCTGCAAACATTCCAAAAACTTTTAAAGAATCTTTCTGAATACTGCCCTCTTGAATTAAAGATAATCCGATATAAATCAAAGAGTATGTTATAAAAATATACAAAGATGTAAGAAAAAATTGTGCTCGCTTTTCGAGATTTACAACACTAATAATGGTAATAATTCCGGTAATCATCTGAATAAAAACAAATTCAAAACTATTTGGAGCTAAAAATCCTATTAAGATAATAGTTACCAAATGTACGAATAGAGCCAGTCGGGTATCGAAAAAAACACGAATAATTACTGGAACCAAACACAATGGAATTAAATAAATATAATTTGCATCTGTTTTGATAACCATACTAGTTACAAATACCATTACAAAAATTACTAACAATAAGAATAAAATTTTCTTATTATCTGCCAAAATATCTTTTCTAAAAGCATTTAAAAACAAAATTAATACAATTATTGAAATTGATATCAAAATAAATTGACCTGCTAATAACCTATAATATCTTGAGGTTGTGATTATTTGGGATTTATATTCTTGTTTTAACGATTCAAGAATTTGAAACTTTTCATTTGTTATTAAATCTCCTTTTGAAATAATTCTTTGTCCGTTTTCAATCATTCCAATTGAAGTAGAGATATTAGAAATTAAATTCTGCTGTTCTTTCTGGGTTAATTCTGCATCATATCTAACATTTTGAAATATAGATTTTTCAAGCAAATTAATCAAAACCGATTTATGATCAGTTTTAAAGTTCTCAACTTTTTCTTTAATATACTTATCTGCACTCGAAACACTATAAAATGAATTAAGCTCTTTCTCTTCTGCAATATTATTTTTTATTACAATTACATCAAAATCAGGTGGTTTATTTTCAATTTGAGGTACAGTCTCTATAATTCCCCATTTCAATAAAGAATCAAAAATCTGAAGTGCAAATTTAATTTCAAAATTGATAATCGCTTCTTTATCAGATTTTGAAGTAGATTTTAACTGCTTTTCAAGATTTGATTTTAATTCTGTTCTTTTAATTAAATCTGATTTTAAATCAATTTTAAAATATGGCTTAAAACTCTTAGTAAGAATATCTTTTTCCTTATCAACTTCATTATCAGATTTGGTAATTGCAAAATCAAAAGGAGCAAACAAATCATCATTCATCCAATATTTCCCTTTGCTGAACTCAAATTTAAATGCTTCTTCCTTAGGAAACAAAGATAACAAAAGGGTTATACTGAGTCCAAAAAGAAATAATTTATAAAGATTTGCGTATTGATTCCTAAATTTTTGTAATAGTTTAATCATATGCTGATTTTTCAACGAAATTACATTTTTATCTTTATTTGAAAAAATAAAAAAAATTAAGATTCAAGTTCTTTACTCAAATTTTTAATTATTTCACTTACATCTTCTTCTGTTTCAGTTAGTTTCTGTTTGCAAATCTTAATTAAAACAGCAGCTCTTTTTACTTTCTCCGACAATTCGTCTATTGATACCTCTGCTCTTTCTAACTCATTAACTATCTTTTGTAATTCATCAAAAGCTTCTGTGTAATTTATTATTTCAGTCATTTGTATTTCTTTTTATTTTTTTAACTATGCTTATTATTTCTCCATCAGCTACAATATTTGTAATTATATCGTTTTCTGATATTTCTGAAACATTATTTATTAATTTCCCATTTTTCAAAACAAATGAATATCCACGTTTTAGTATATTTTCTGGATTTAAAATTTCTATATTTTTATTAGCTGACACCAAATTTATTTCACTAATTTTCATCAAATTAGATGAAGCAATTTGTAAGTTCCTGAAAATTTGCTTGCATTTATTCTTCAAATTCTGAAAGACATTATCTGCTGATTTTGTAATATTTACAGATAATAAACTTAAACTTTCATGTTCAGATTTCACCCTATTAGTATATGATACTTTAAACTGCTTAACTAAATTTTGAAATTTTTGATTTTCATTTTCAATAATTCTATTTGAAATTAAAGTAATTTTTTCTTCAGCACTTTTGATTGGAATAGAAAAATTATGAAATTTTTGAATTAAGAAATCAGCTAATTCAGTGGGGGTTATAGCTGTGTAATGCGATACCATTTCGCTAACAGTTTCATTGGTTGAATGACCAATTCCACTTATTACAGGAATTGGAAATAAGGCTATTTCTTTTGCTAAAAGATAATTATTGTATGAAGACAATCCAACCTCGCCACCACCACCTCTGATAATAGCAACAACGTCAAAATGACTAAGTAATTTTCTAATATTATTTAACTGGTTTATAATTGATTCAATTGATTTTTCACCTTGTAGCAAAGATGGAAACAACCTATAATAAAACTTATAATTCCACGGATTCAAATCAATTACTTTCTTAAAATCAGAATAACCTTTACTCGTTTCTACTGAAATAATTGCTATACGTTTTGGTAATAAAGGCATTTTCAACAACTTATTATGATTAAAAATACCTTCTTCTTTAAGTTTACTTATAGAATTTTGTTTCTCTTTTTCAAGTTCTCCAAGCGAAAAAACGGGATCGATATCAATAATTCTCAAGCTTAAGCCATGAACCTGATCATATTGAATATAAGCACATATCAACACCGAAATTCCATCTTTTAACGGTTCTTTTAGAACTTTAATGAAATTGGAATTTATCTTTTGATAATCAGATTTCCACAAATTAGCTCGAAACTGAGCAACAATGGCTACACCATCCTTTTCAAGCAAATCAGGATAACAATGCCCTGAGTGTGGATAATAATTAAGTTTATTAATCTCTGTCTTTATCCAATAAAAACTTTTATAACGTTCTGATATTGTTTTTTGTAAACTCAAACTAACTTCTCTGAGTGAAAAAACTTTTCTGTCGTTAATTAATTCAGACATTGTATAATTTTACTTAATTTGCGAATTAATTTTTACAAATTATTACAACTGCCTGTAAGTGTATATAATAGCTTCAATTTGTTTTAATAAATCACGCTTTGGTTTTTTAGGTGAATATAAATAACCATCAAGCATAATAATTCTATTGTTTTTTTCATCAACAAAAGTATAATTTATATAGGGACCACCCATAAAATCATTTTCCAAACACCATAAGCCTCTGGTTTCTACAGCATATAAGCCATTAAAATTTATCTCTTTTGAAATAGGGCGAAATCGTTTTTCTGTTTTCATGAAAGAACCATCTGTAGGGCCTGGTATCCATTGTTTTGTCAGTGAATCACGTATTGCAATAATGCGTGAAGGATTTAAATCATTTTTATCTGTATAAGGAAATAAATAAATCATAATACCTTGACTGAAATCTTTTGCTTCTTTTCTTATCCAAGAAAAATCTTTGGTTTTTTTTGAAATACTAAATTCGGAGGGAAAAGTCATATCAAAAGCATACGTATTTCTGATGTGATTTTTTATTTCTATTTTTTCAACAGCCTTAAACGCTGCATTAATGCGATTTCTTTCTAAATCATCAATTGCTTTAAGCATCAATTCTCTTTTCTCTGCAAAGAGCTTAAAAAATTCTGAATTATTTTGTGCACTTAATTTAAAAATCAATTGTGGCTTTGATTTAAAATCTTTCAAAATTTCAAGTCGGGTTTTGCAACTATCGTTAATATCAACCATAATTATATTTCGGTGAGCTTGAAACATCTCTGTGTTTTCGAAAGAAGAAAGTGGAATATAAGGCATTGTAAATAAAGGTTCTGGCTGATTTAATCCATCTTGCTCTCGCATAAAAAACCCTCGTAAACTATCGCCAATTTCGCCATCCATTTTGCTTTTATCTATTACAACCAATATTTCACAGGTTTTGCCCGAAGATGAAGGTTTTCCAGTAGATTTGGTATCACATGATGAAAAAGCAAAAAGTAAAGTACTTAATAAACAAAAAGTCTTGAAGTTGAATTTTAAAATTTTCATATATTGCATTATTAAAAAAATTAACTATTTGATCGAATGGCATCTACAGGATTTAGTCTTGAAGCAGAAAAAGCTGGAATAAAACCTGATATTAAGCCAATTATAAATGAAACGCCTAAACCTAAGAAAATATTGCCAAAAGTTAAGGTTAATTCAAAATCTAAACCATAGGTTACAATTAGTGTACCTATGAATATAATTATTAAGCCCAAAGCACCACCAATTAATGATAAGAAAATGGCTTCAAATAAAAACTGAAATAAAATAAAATAGTTTTTTGCCCCTAATGATTTCTGAATTCCTATTTGGTTAGTTCTTTCTTTAACTGAAACAAACATAATATTTGCAATTCCAAAACCACCAACAATAAGCGAGAAAGCGCCGATAATCCAACCAATTACACTTATAGTGCTAAAAATTCCTTCAAAACCTTTGGTAATCATACTCATTTCATTTATAGCAAAATTATCTTCTGCTGCTGGTTTTAATTTTCTAACTCCACGCATTATTCCTATAAGCTCATCTTTAAGTTCTTGGTTACTAATATTTTCTTTAGCTCTAACAATGATTGAAGGATCGTTTTGTTCCGATTCTAGATCTAAAACATTTCTTGCAAATAAAACAGGAAGCATAACTTGCTTATCAGCACTTTGTCCAAATGTATCTTCGCCTTCTTTTTTAAAAACTCCAATAACTGTAAGTTTTCTGCCAAACACCGTAATTTCCTTACCTATCGGATCAATATTTCCGAAGAGGTTATCAGCAATATCTCTCCCAATTATTGCAACAGACCTCCCTCCTACTGACTCATTTACAGCAAAATATCTCCCCAATTCGATATCAAGCGACATCACTTTATCATAATCTTTTGATACAGCTAAAATAAGAGCATTTGAAATACTATTGCTTTTATATTTTACTGTTTTTTGAGTTGCTGCATAAAAAGTAGCTGCTTGGAAAGCATCACTTTTTTTCTCTATTTCAGCAAGTTCGCTAATTTTTGGAATAGGCCGATTCATGTATTTCCACCATGGATAATCGCTACCAAAAGCCCAAGGCCATTTTTGTATAAACAAAACATTGTCACCCAGTGCATTAATGCTGGTTTTTATTTTGTTTTCCATCGAATCGAAAACAGTGAATACAGATATTATTGAAAAAATTCCAATCGTTATTCCTAGCAAAGTTAGCATTGTTCGGAGTTTATTAACAATAATAGCCTGAAAAGCAAACAAATAGCTTTCACGAAACAACTTGATAAAAATCAGCATTTTATTATTCATTCTATTTTTCTTATAAAGTTTATAAAAAACAAAGTGTAAAATTAATACTTTAAATCATAAATATAAAAAAATTGAATATTTTATTCTTTATCTACGTTTTTTTATGAATAAATATTATAATTAGAATTGAAAAATATTTCAATAAATATACTTCTATATCGTTTTATAATATAAAAAAAGCCTTCCGTAAACTGGAAGGCTTTTTTTATAAAATATTTTTTTATTCAACAATATTCATTTCTTTAATCAGATTTTGTGCATTTGCATATTTATCAACGATAAATAAAACGTATCTTACATCCATACAAATGGTTCTTTGCAATTCGGGTTCAAAAGCAATATCTCCGCTCATGGCTTCCCAGTTTCCATCAAAAGCAACACCAATTAAGTGTCCATCACCATTTATAACCGGACTGCCCGAATTTCCTCCTGTAATATCATTTGTTGTTAAAAAACAAGTAACAATATCACCATTGGTAGCATATCTGCCGAAATCTTTTTTATTATAAAGTTCTTTTAATTTTGCAGGAACTATAAATTCATCATTAGTTGGATCTTCTTTTTCCATAACACCTTTAAGTGTAGTTACAAAGTCATAATGAACAGCATCTGCAGGATAATAATCCAAAACCTTACCGTAAGTCATTCTCATCGTGAAGTTTGCATCGGGATAGAATTTTTTATCAGGTTGCATTTCACGTAAAGCAGCTGAGAACAAGCGTTTTGCTACACTCAATTTGGTATTTACATCCTTTAATTCTGAATTTGCTTTTATATAAGAATTATAGATGCTCATTGTTACTTTGTTTATTAAATCTTTTTTAAATTTTTTGGCATTAGGTTTTTCTAAGAATTTATCAAAAGATTCTAACGAAGCAAACATAGATGTTTCAAAAGCTTCATCAGTAAACTTCTGAATATCACCTTTATATTCCTTTTCAATAAAATCAAAAATATCTGGTAACATTTCTTTAGGTAATTCCTTGCGATACATTTCCAATCCGGCAGCAAATAATTTCTTTTCAGTACCTGGCTTTGTATCTTTATATAATTCTTTTGCAATCTCTTTATACTCGTCAAAAGCTTCAGCTTTAGTATCTTTTTTGTCCAATAATGCAGAAATACCCATAGCTTGCAATGGCATCAACATGGTTTTTGAACTCATTAATAAACCTTGGAAGAACCACAAGTTCATTTCTGCTTTTTTTGCCATTTGCTGGCTATAAGCACTTTGCAAATCTTTTACAACATTACCATATTTTGCTATTCTGCTTGGATTTGCATTTATCCATGCTTCTAATTCATCTTCCAATGCCTTTTTCTTATCATAAACTTTTAAACGTTTCAAACCTCTGCTTTCGCCAATTTTATTTTTCCAAACATTGGCAAATTGTGCATACGTAGTTGCATATTTAATTCGTGTATCTGCATCAGCATCCATATCTTTTTTCATTACCGGAAGCATAGTGTTTCCAGCTGTAATTATTGCAGGATTGGCTTGATCTAATGTTGATTGAATACCAAAAGAAGTCATATAACGCTCAGTGCTTCCAGGATAACCCCATATCATAGCATAATCGTTTTTCTTTAATCCTTTTATATTCAATGGTAATGAATGTTTTGGAACCAAAGGTATATTATCTTTTGAGAATTTTGCTGGTTTTCCGTCAGGAGCTGTATAAACTCTAAACATACTGAAATCACCTGTATGACGAGGCCACATCCAATTATCAGTATCTCCACCAAATTTTCCAATTGCTGATGGTGGTGCTCCTACCAAACGAACATCTTCATATACTTCATATACAAACATATAATACTCGTTGTTATCAAAAAATCCTTTAACTTCAACTGTATATTTTCCTTTTTCAGAAGCTTCTTTTTTTATCTTTTCAATAACTTTACTAACAGCAGATCTTCTTGAAGAATTTGACATCGTATCACTTACATTTTCTAAAACCCTTTTTGTAACATCTTCCATACGAACCAGAAAGGTTGCTGTTAAACCTTCTGTAGGAATTTCCTCGGTTTTTTTGTAAGCCCAAAAACCATGAGTTAAATAATCATGTTCAACAGAACTATGCTTTTGAATTGCTTCATAACCACAATGATGATTAGTTAACAACAAACCTTCTTTTGATATTACTTCTGCGGTGCAAAAACCACCAAAATTTACAATAGCATCTTTCAAACTAGAATGATTTATGCTATATAATTCTTCAGCAGTAAGGCGAAGGCCCATTTTTTGCATATCAACATAGTTTAGTCTTTCTAAAAACATTGGTAACCACATCCCCTCATCAGGTGGATTAATGGCTCGTGCTGACAAAGAAAATGATCCTAATCCAATAGTAATGAATAGGATAAGAAAAAGTTTTTTCATGTTTGATTTTTTATTTAATGAATAAATTAAGTTTATACAAAATTATATAAATGAACTGAAAAAGAACAGTTAATAATGTCAATGGTTCGATTTATTCGATGAAATCTTATTTTAGCCTGTCAGAAAGTATTTTTATTTCGATAAAAGGAGAAATATTTTCATAAATAATATTATACATTGCTTCTGCTATTGGCATTTCAACTTGATATTTTTCATTTATAATATGAATGCAATTGGTTGCATAATAGCCTTCCGCAATCATTTTCATTTCCAACTGTGCTGATTTTACTGAATAACCGGCACCAATCATAGCTCCAAAAGTTCGATTACGACTAAATTGAGAATATGCTGTTACCATCAAATCGCCGAGATATACAGAATTACTTAATTCTCTATTTATTGGATGCACTTCTGCAATAAACCTTTCCATTTCCTGTAGTGCATTCGATATTAATACTGCAAGAAAATTATCCCCATAACCCAAACCTTTACAAACACCAGCAGCAATGGCATAAATGTTTTTTAAAACGGCGGCATATTCTGTACCATAAATATCATCAGAAGTTGACGTCTTAACATATCTACAAGCCAGTGTTTTAGCTACATTTTCAGCCATTTCTGGATTTTGGGAAGCAACTGTGAGATAAGTTAACTTTTCTAATGCAATTTCTTCGGCATGAGAGGGTCCACTAATAATGCAAATATCTTGAAAATCAATATTAAATACTTGATTAAAATAATCGGCAATTATCAAATTATGACTTGGTATAATCCCTTTTATTGCCGAAAGTATCTTTTTATTATTTAATATTTCAGGATTCAGATTTCCGATAGCATCATTTAAAAAAGCTGCCGGTACTACAAAAAGCAAATGTGTAGATTTTTCAATAATTTCTTCAACATTATTGCTGATAAACAACTTATTAATATCAAATTCAACTGAACTTAAATAAATTGGATTATGATGAAACTTTTCAACTGCTTCTTTAATTTCTGGTTCTCTAACCCACCAATTTACACAATCTACGCTATTCTGAAGTATTTTAACCAAAGCAGTAGCCCAACTTCCACTTCCAATTACTGCATATTTCTCTGAGTTTTCCATTTATAGCAATTTTAATCTGCAAATTTACGGAATTTTTAGGAATGATTAATTCTGAATTTTATTTTCAACAAACACAGATTATAACGAAGGGATTGATAAACTATTTCATCCACTATTAATATATGTTATCGTTTTATAAGCGAAACGAATTGGACTTTTCACTTCATTTCAGTATTTATCTATTTTTATAATTTATAATACTTATTTTATTGTTTTTTTAAATTTTCGCTTTGGTTTTCAAAAATAATTATAACTTTGCTTAGTTAAATCTTGGTTATAAATAAATTATTTTTGCAAATAATGATGTAAATACACAATTTTTATTCATTAATTATTAATATACAGCAATTTAAACAATTTTACATATGAAAAAAATTACTTTTTTATTTATTTTATTTATTTTGAGTTTGACAAATCAAAATGTATTATTATCTCAAACAAGAACTCCAGCTGAAGTTAAAACAATTGAAAAACTAAAAAACTCAACTCTTTATGCTGTTGTTGATTTAGAAGCTCATGAAAAAAATGCAGAATATGCAAAAATCTTAGAAGATTATTGGACGTTTTCCAAAATTGAAATTATCAGCCCAAAAGAAATTGGAGATTATCTGAAAGAAGGCAATTTTTTTCTAAGTCTTACAGTAAGTTATACAGAAGGTTTTGATTTTGATAAACCAGCAGCTTTTAACAGTTTTTACTATTCATTATGGACTCCTAATGCTGACTATTTGAAAAAAATAAAAAAGAAAAACGATCCAGATATGGAAATAGATTTTGGTTTATTATCATTTAATCTAGAATCTATTGGCTTATGTTTTGACCGATCTGATAACTTTACTATTGAACAAGTTATGACAGGTGAATATTTTGGAAACGGTTATCCTGTTTATAAAGGATTAGGTATATTCAAAAATGAACTGCAACAACTTCAATCGAGGTTAAAAACCAAAAGAAAAGAGTATTACAAATCTGTACAATTTGCAGATAAAGAGCAAATTTTAAAAATGAGCAAAGGTGTATTATATGTCCCAACCGCTGTATTTATTGATAACTCTGGCTTTACTTTAAATAATTATAAGAAAAACAAAAAACAATCTGTTAAACCTGCTACTGTATTTGCTCCTTATTCATACAAATACAAAGTAGTTTCGATGGATGAATTAAATAACTTGATATTAAATAGCGAAGAACCAATTTATTACATGGTTAAAGTTCCATATAGTAGTAGCTATACTATTTCTAATAGTAAAACTGGAGAGGAAATTTTTATTCAGATTAATATTGGATCAACTTCAAGAATTGGTCCGAATTACTTAGATAAATTACTTGATATTATTGAAGAGGAAGAATAATGCATAAAGATTCTGAAACATTATCATAATATAAGAAACTGTTTTAAATCCGCTAGTAACCATATTAGCGATTGAATATCAACAATATTTAACTTTCAAAAGCTGATCAAGAATATTTTTTGGTCAGCTTCGCTTTTGTTATTTTCTTACCACAAAAATAATTTCTTCAATAGTAATTTTATCATAAGCCAATAAAGCATATTTGCTGATGGTTTCTTTACTTAGTGTATCAATAAAATTATCTGCAACGACTTCAAAACCACCTTTTTTCAATTGAAGTGCATAATCTACGCCAAATTCACGCAAATGATCTTTTTGACCGAAATGTTTTTCACGCTCGGCTGGCGAAACAATGCTTTTATCTTCGTATGTTGTTAGCCTCTTTTCGTTAATTGGTGATTGTATAATTCCCCAACCTCCGGGTTTCAATACACGATAAAGTTCCGACAATGCAACAACATAATCATCAACATGTTCCATTATATGATTGCAAAACAAAACATCAAAATGATTATCGGGAAATGGAATATTTTGAACATCCATTTTAACTTTAGCTAAAGGCGATTCTAAATCTGCCGTTACATAATCTATATTGCTAAGTTTCTCAAAACGATCAATAAAACAATATTCGGGAGCTACATGTAATAACTTTATCTTTTCGGTAAAGAAATTAGTTTTCTCTTTCAAAAACAAATACATCAATCGATGACGTTCCAGAGCTAAACAATTAGGACACAATGCATTTTCGCGTGGAGTTACATATCCGTAAGGTAAAAATTTTCGATATTTATGAGAACAAACAGGACATTCAACTTTATCACCAATATAAAACAATGCCAACACTTTAGTAGCAATATGACTAACTAATTGAATGTATTTGCGGGGAATAAGATTTATAAAAAATTTGATAATATACTTCATTTGAAAAATATTTTGAAAGTAATCGAAAACGAATACCAACGATTTATAAACGGCAAAGGTATGAAATATTAAAAATTATACAAATTGATAATTTTCAGATAATCAATATTAAATTAAAAAATGCATATAATTATTTGGTTATCTACACTTTAAATCTATTACAAACCTTATTATTATTAATAATGATTTTCTTTTACTTAATTTCAAAAACAAAAATAATTTATATTGATATTAAACTACTTATGAAACTTTTTTCGGGTTTTTTAGTATAAAAACCTAATAATAATACTTAAGTTATATGAATTCTCGTTATTGTTGAATAAACTTAAAAAAAATATGACTAAACTTAAACCTATTGAAAATCAATTGATATTTTCTAAGACCATACATTATTTATTTCTTTTTATTCTTGCTTTTGTATTTTTCTCTTGTAACAAGCCCTCAATTGATGCCATTTTTACAACAAAATCAAAACGAGTTTTACAAGGTGATTCTACCATTCTGAAATGGGAAGTTTTTCCAAATCAAAATATTACAAACATACAAATTGAAGATTTTCAAGAAGATGCCCCGTTTACTGGCGAAATGTTGGTTTACCCCGAACAAAGCAAAACCTATTATTTGAAAGTAAAAAATAAAGATGGAAAAGAAAAAAAGTTTTCAACACGCTTAAATGTACAATTACCTGATTTTGAAGAAATATATTATCCAAAAAGAATTTATGATGAAGATCCGGTATTAATAAGTTGGAAAGCAATCAATTCTGCTTTTGTAACTATTGATAACAAACAAGATAGCTTAGGAATTGAAGGCTATTTTAGCATAATTCCCGACTCGACACAAAGTTTTGTAATCAGAGCACACAATAAAAATGGTCGCATAACCGAAAGAAAATTAAAATTAAATATGCGTTTACCTGACCATATTTATGGCGATACTGTAATTTGTTCGGGAGAAGAAATAACACTTTCTTGGAATTTCAGAAATTGCACTAAAATCAGAATATCAGGAATTGATAAAGAATTCAAACCAATTGATCAGATTCAATTAAGACCTGAGAAAACAAGAAACTACAGATTTACAGCATATAGAGAAAATGGTAAATCCGATTCAAGGATTTTTAAAGTGTATGTTTTGCCCGAAGGCCTGGTTAAATTTAATTGTCCGGAAAAAGTAGAAAGAGGCGGCGAAATCGATTTGAGCTGGGAAGTAAGTGAAATTGACAGCCTTATCTTTTCGAATGGAAAAAGAATATATAAGAAAAAAGCAAATGGAAATATTCGTCAAAAAATTAATGAAGATACCAAATTTGAATTGATTTTCAAATACAAAAACCTGATTTACAGATATCCAAAATATACTCAAATAATTGAGAGAAAATTTATTGAAGGGAAAAAATCAATTTCTGATATTGGTTCAAAAAACAGATTAAACTTTGAAATTTTTAGTATCGACAAAAGTAATTATCCTGAAGAAATCAAGCTATATGTATTGGTTGTAGATACTGCTGGTTATTTTGTAACAAATTTAGCTTCTGAAGCCGATAGAAAAAATTCTTTCAGAAAATATTTTAAACAATTGGTAGAAATAATAGATGACAAAAAATATCCGATTAACAATTTCGAAGTCAAAGAAATATATAATATGGAATCAAAAAGTGATTTTTCTGTAGTGTTGGATTATAGTGGCTCAATGGCATCAGATATTGGCTATTTAGAAAGATCGATGGATAAATTTATTAAACTAACTAATGATAAAGACAGAATTTCTATAGTAAAATTTGATGATCAACTTGACAGTATTCTCCCTTTAACTGAAAACAAAAAAGAAATTTATAGTAAATATGCATTCAAAGGATTAACAGATATGGGTGGTGCAACAGCTTTATATGCTGGTACCGATTTGGGTTTCAGACAATTTGACAGTACAGATGCCAGATTTAAAAGATTAATCCTTTTTACTGATGGAAATGAGAATTCATCATATCAATATGAAGATAATTATGCTGTTACAGCAAATGCAGTTATCTCAAAAGCTCGCCAAAACAACATTCCCATGTTTATAATATCTTATGGATCAGGCACAAATATGAGTTTATTAGACGAAATGGCAAGTTTAAGTGGAGGAAAGCATTATAACATCAGAAATTATAAATCTATTGAAAAAGTTTTTGGAGAATTTGTAAAAACAACCAAATATTTCTATGAAATAACATATAAACCCAATATTGCCAATAAAGAAAGAAGTATTGAATTAATATATAACGATTTAAACAAAACAAAAACAACATCATCAAAAGTATATATTGGAGAAGATTATGATGTTATGTCTTTAGAATTAAATAACAGTGATTCAAAGATTTCATTGTCTGATAGTCTGGCAAAAATAAGCAAACTAAAACCAACTTCTACCCCTCAGATTATTACACTTTTTGATTTTGATAAAAGCGAAATATTACCAAAATACAAGGAAGTAATTGATAATTATGTAAAAATAATGAAAGAAAAACCGAATTGTGAAGCAGTGTTAATTGGTCATACAGACTTGGTTGGAAGTATAGATTACTGTAATGAATTATCTTTAAAAAGAGCAACTGAAATTAAAACTGCATTGGTACAAAAAGGAATCAATGCAATGAGAATTAAAACATTGGGATTTGGAAAGTTACAGCCTATTTGGAATCCAGAAAAAAATGAAAACCAAGCAAGAGAAAACCGCCGTGTTGAAATCATTATCCTGAAATAGAAAAAATTTATATAAAAAAATTTGTTGAATAAAAAATTTTATATAATTTTGCCATCTGGTTAAACTATAAGGTTAAACCAATAAATAAAAACTATTATGACTTTAAAAGAATCAGAAACTGAGCAAATTATATTACAAGCAGCCAAAGAGGTATTCTTTAAGAAAGGCTATGATGGAGCTCGTATGCAGGAAATTGCAGATGAAGCCGGAATGAATAAAGCATTGTTACACTACTATTTTCGTAGCAAGGACAAGCTTTTTGAAGCGATTTTTAATGATGCATTTCAAAAATTCATACCTCGGGTAGTTGAAAAGATGAATTCTGATGCCAGTTTTGAAGAAAAAGTGGAAACTTTTGTAGATAATTACATCACAACAATAATAGAAATACCTCAGATACCAATATTTGTATTAACTGAATTAAACAGAAATCCCGAAAGAATAGTAGGTATGATGAAAAAAATGGGAATACAACCTCAAATTATCTTTAGTGGAATTCAAAAAGATATTGATGATGGAAAAATCAGAGCTATAAACCCCAGACATTTGATAATTAACATTATAGCGTTAAGTGTATTCCCGTTTGCAGCTAAACCTTTGTTACAAAATATGTTATTCGATAACAATGCTGGCGAATATCATAAATTTTTATTGGAGCGCAAAAAAGAAGTCAGTCAGTTTATCATAAATTCTGTAAAAATATGAAGAAAATATTTTTTCTGTTTATTAGCATAATATGCTCAAATATATATGCTCAAAATATTGATATACAATTATGTTATCAAAAAGCAGCTGAGAATTATCCTTTAATTAAACAAAAAGAGATGATTAATAAATCAGCTGAATTAAAAATTATAAATCTGAATAGCAATTACTTACCACAAGTAAATCTGAATGCTCAAGCTACTTACCAGTCGGATGTAACCAAAATGTCGTTAAATATTCCGGGAGTAAATATCCCTGAAAATTCCAAAGACATGTATAAAGCAACACTGGATATCAATCAGTTGATATGGGATGGCGGAAGCATTTCAGGGCAAAAGAAAGTGGAAAGTATTAATACACAAAATGAACAGCAGAATATAGAAACAGAAATCTATAAACTCAAAGAAAGAGTGAATTTGCTATATTTCAATATTCTTATGTTAAAGAAAAACAATGAGTTACTTGATATTTCAAAAAAAGATATTGGACTTAAACTCCAGAAAATTGAATCGGGAGTTAAAAATGGCGTAATAAACGAAAGTAATGCTGATAATCTGAAGGCAGAAATCATCAAAATTGATCAGAAAATCATTGAAATTAAATCAGTTGAAAAAGCAAATATCGAAATGCTAAAGGAACTTTGCGGAATTGAAATTAATGATAACACCCAGTTTTCAACACCAGAAATTACGGTTAGCACAAATGTTTTTGAAAACAATCGTCTTGAATTAAAGTCATTTGAAATTAATAAAAACAAATTATCTGCAACTCAAAATGTATTGTCTTCCAAGCTAATGCCTAAGATTTATGGTTTTGGTCAATTAGGTTATGGAAGACCAGGATTGAATATGCTTTCAAATGATTTTCAATCGTTTTATATTGTTGGTGCTAAACTTAGTTGGAATATTTGGAACTGGAATCAAACTAAAAATGAAAAGAAAATTCTTGAAATTCAAAAAGATATCATCAACAACAGTAAAGATATCTATCAGAAAAACATGAAAATGGCTTATCAGCGTGATAAAGCTGAAATTGATAAATTTACAGAATTGATACTTAAAGACTTGGAAATCATTAATCTGAAAACAAAAATTGCTAAAAA